>NZ_JBEXUE010000648.1:0-4603 GCF_040614275.1 Streptosporangium sp. NPDC006013 | reverse complement strand
GTGACGGCACCGGCGTCCACCTTTCCGTTTTCGACGGCGGGCTCGATGTCGGCGAAGTCGAGGGCACCATGCGCCTGTCCCGGCTGGCCGAGGACCTGCTCGCGCTGGCCCGCCTGGACGAGCGCGGCGGCACACCGGCGCGCAGGGAGCCGGTGGAACTGGACCAGCTGGTCCAGCAGACCGTCGAGCGGTACGGCCAGGCCGTCACTGTGAAGATCGACGACGGCCCGATGGTGACGACGGGGGACGCGCTGGATCTGGGACGGGTGCTGGTCAACCTGGTCGACAACGCGCTGCGGCACACCCGCACCGTTGTGCTGGTCGAGTTGCGGGACGAGGGAGCCGACGCCGTGCTGACCGTCACCGACGACGGGCCCGGCATTCCCGGGCCCGACCGGGAGCGGGTGTTCGACCGGTTCACCCGGCTGGACAGCGCGCGCAGCCGCGACGAGGGCGGGGCCGGTCTTGGCCTGGCGATCGTGCGCGAGACGGTGCACGCCCACGGCGGCGCGGTCCACCTGGAGGACGCCGCACCGGGCCTCCGGGCGGTCGTACGGCTTCCCCTGTCCTGAGCGGGGCCTGTCGACCGTCTCCTTGCCACCGGATTCCCCGGCGCCACGATCCGTATGATCCTGGGGTACTCCCCTGCGGCCTCTGCGGGCCGCGTCCCTTCCGGCACGCGAGCCGTGCGAGCCGTCCCCCGAGGAGACCGATGAGCCTGCCTGACAAGGGCCGCAGCACCGAGGAACTGCTCGCCGAGATCACCCGCCTCAAGCGGGACGACCTGCCGGTGCGCGGCGGCAAGGTGACCGCGTACGTCTACGACACCGGGCGCCCCGAGGTGCACGAGGCCGCCGCCAGGGCCTACTTCGAGATGCTTGAGGTCAACACCCTCGACCCGACGGCGTTCCCCAGCGTCGTGGAGATGGAGAAGCAGGTCGTCGGCGCGGTCGCCGAACTGCTCGGCGGAGGGTGGGGCATCTTCACCAGCGGCGGCACCGAGTCGATCATGCTGGCGGTGAAGGCGGCCCGGGACTCCGGGAAGACCGGGGGCCGCCCCCGGATGGCGGTCCCGGTGACCGCGCACCCGGCCTTCCACAAGGCCGCGCACTACCTGGGGGTCGTGGTGGACCCGGTGCCGGTGGACCCGGTGACCTTCCGGGCCTCCCCCGCGGCCGTCGAGGCCGCGATCAGCGAGGACACCGTCCTGGTGGTCGCCTCGGCTCCGTCCTACCCCCAGGGCGTGATCGATCCGATCTCCGAGATAGCCGCGATCGCCGCCGCGCGCGGCGTGCCGTGTCACGTGGACGCCTGCGTGGGCGGGTGGCTGTTGCCGTGGCTGCGCGAGGCCGGGGCGAGTGTTCCGCCCTTCGACCTGTCGGTTCCCGGGGTCACGTCTCTCTCGTGCGACCTGCACAAGTTCGGCTACTCCCCCAAGGGCGCGTCGGTCGTGCTGTTCGCCGACCCGGCGCTGCGGCGCCGGGCGTACTTCGCCTCGGCGTCGTGGCCCGGCTACACGGTGATCAACGCCACGGTGCAGAGCTCGAAGTCCGCCGGCCCGCTGGGCGGCGCGTGGGCCACCTTCCAGGCCCTGGGCAGGGAGGGCTACCTGGAACTCGGCCGCACCACCCTGGCGGCGGCCCGCATGCTCCGCGAGGGCATCGCGAAGATCCCGGGGCTGCGGGTGCTCGGCGACCCCGAGTCCGCGCTGGTCGCCTTCGGCTCGGACGAGGTGGACGTGTTCGTACTGTCCGACGAGGCCAGGAAGCGGGGGTGGTTCCTGCAGCCGCAGCTGTCGTACGCGGGTATCCCGGCCAACATTCACATCACGGTGACCGGGGTGACCCTGCGGGGTGTCGAGGCGATGCTGGAGGTGATCGCGGAGGCGGCGGAGGCGGCCCGCGGGCGCGGCCCCGCGCGGTTGCCCGAGGGGCTGGTGGAACTGATCGCGGAACTGGACCTGGACACGCTGGACGACGAGACCTTCGGCGAGCTGGCGGCCTCGGTCGGGGTGGATCTGGGCGGTTCCGGACAGCCGGAGATGGCCGTGGTCAACGCCGTCCTGGACGCCCTTCCCGCCGACCGCCGGGAGGCCATCCTGATCCGCTTCCTGTCGGTCATCTACTCCTGACGCGCCGCGTCATCGCCGGAGCCTGGCGACGGTCGCCAGGGCGGCGCGGGCGGACGCGGCGTCGTGGACCCGGAACACCCGGGCGCCCTGCCAGGCGGAGACCGCCAGCGTGGCCATGGTCCCCGCGTGGCGCTCGTCCACCGGGAGCCCGCCGAGGGTCTCACCGACGAAGTCCTTGTTGGAGACCGCGACGAGCACCGGCCAGCCGGTGCCGACCATCTCGTCCAGGCGACGGCTGATCTCCAGGGAGTGCCAGGTGTTCTTGCCGAAGTCGTGCGCCGGGTCGATGAGGATCGACTCCCTGGACACTCCCGCGGCGACGGCGCGTTCGGCGAGGTCGACGGTGTAGCCGATGACGTCGGCGACCACGTCGGCGTAGGCGATGCGGTGCGGGCGGGTGCGGGGGGCGACCCGTCCCGCGTGCGCGCAGACCAGGCCGATGCCGTGCTTGGCCGCGACGGATGCCAGGTTGGGGTCGACCCCGCCCCAGGTGTCGTTGAGCAGGTCGGCGCCCGCCTCCGCGACGACCTCGCCGACCTCCGCACGCCAGGTGTCGACGCTGATGATGAGCCGGGGGTGGCGCCGCCTGACCTCGGCGACCAGGTCGGCCACCCTGCGGATCTCCTCCGCGGGGTCGACCTCGTCACCGGGACCCGCCTTGACACCGCCGATGTCGACGATGTCCGCGCCTCCGGCGACGGCACCGTCCACCGCCTCCAGGGCCGCCGCGAAACCGTAGGTCCTTCCCCGGTCGAAGAAGGAGTCGGGGGTGCGGTTGACCACCGCCATGATCGCGAACTCACCGGGCCGGAACTCACGGCCTCGCAGGTGCAGAGTAGTCATCGAGACCGAGCCTATAGCCCGGTGTCGGAGAGGACGGCGCTCCCACCTGCGCCGCCTCTGGGGGGAAACTGACGAGCCTCGGGGCTCCTACGCGGCCGACCCACTTTCGGCCACGGACAGGAACTCCTGGGCGATGGCGGGCAGCCGCCGTCGCGCGTGAACGATGGCGATCACCCGGCGGACCGAGGGATCGAGGGTGCGGACCACGAGTCCGGCGCGGGCGGCCTGCTCGGCCATCCCCCGGTACCAGAGCATCGAGGCCGTACCCGAACGGACGGTGCTCAGCCAGTTGCCGCGCTCGTCGAGCTGCGTCGCCACCACGGGGGCCACACCGTGCTTGGCGAAGAGCGCGTCGAACTCCCTGCGCCGGGAGCTGCCGGGGACCGGCAGCACCAGGCGCATGCCGTTGAGTCTCCTCACCGGCACCGGGTCGGGCAGGTCCACGCCGGGCGGGGAGATCAGCACGATCTCCTGGCGCTCCAGCGGGTGGCTGACCAGATCGGTGGGGACGGGCAGGTCCGTCAGGCCGAGGTCGGCCCGCTGGTCCCTGATGGCGCTCACCACGCCGTCCCGCCCGTCACAGCGGACAATCTGAATGCGTACCCCGGGATGTTCCGCGGTGTACGCGGGGAGAAGGCGTCCGGCCAGCCCCGGCTCGAGGCTGGGTATCGAGGCGATGCGGAGCTCCGCCTCGGAGGTGTGGCCGTGCGTGGACAGTGCCTCGATCTCGCGAACGGCATCGAGTGCCTCCCTGGCCAGCTTGACCACCCGGCGCCCCTGTGCCGTGACGACCACGCCACGTCCGGAACGCGCGAACAATGTCATCCCGAGCTCTCGTTCCAGATCCCTGATCGCACGGGAGAGCGCGGGTTGTGCGATGTACAGCGATCTGGCCGCGTCGGTCATGGTGCGATGCTCCGCCGTCGCGACCACATAGCGGAGCTGCTGCAGATTCATGACTTGAAGCTAGGTCACGAGCCCCGGATCGGTCCGGCACATCGCGGAGATCACCTCGGCTGATTTCGGAATGTAATCGAACGCAGCGACATCCGTGACGGATGATAAATCAGTATGCTTACGCCCCAAATTTGGCAAAGGTCCGGACCTGTGGCGCAGACCGGGAGCTCGTGTTCGCGGGGAGACAGCTTGGCAGCCAACGAACGACACCCTCCACCGCGGGGACAGACCACATCCGGCACCACCCGTAAGAGCGACTCAGGGCCGCCCTCGGCCTGCACCGCACCGGCTGGGGAAACCCCGCCCCCGCCTCGCGGCACCCCCGTGACCAGGGGTTTCCGGTGAGCGACGACCGGTGTCCGTACCGGCCGCGAGAAGAACGGGGCATGGCGGTGCGACATCCGGCCGGCACCGACCCCGTACTGGCGTCATAGGTTAAGAGACCATTTACCGTAGATTGGTCATCTGTCTGTCATGTCCAGGTATGGGGACTAGAATCCTGGCAAATTCCGTTCAATCGGGGAGCCTTGGCTGTTTTGCCAGGTGGACCGGGGCAAAACGTAGTAGGAAGCGGTGTGACGATGCACCTTGGTCCCGCCAGGAAGGCGGGGCGGGAGTTGAATCGGGAATCACGTGGCCATCTCCCTCAGTTCGTCGGGGGCTGCGGTGGGT
>NZ_JBEXUE010000647.1:0-4608 GCF_040614275.1 Streptosporangium sp. NPDC006013 | reverse complement strand
CCACCCCCGACCGCTACGGGTTCCCCCGCCTTGTCCGGCCACGGAGCAAACTGCACCACGGCTTCCAAACCGGCGACCTGGTCCGGGCGCCAGGTCATCAACACCAGCCGGCTGCTGGTCCAGCTCAACCGCAGGCAGGTATCGGCTCGCCGCGGCGTCATCATCTCCGGCGCGTCCGGCACCGGCAAGACCACCGCGCTGACCCAGCTGGGCCGCACCCACGAACGTCACATCCGCAAACGCCACCCCGGGGATCGGCATCGGCTGCCCGTCATCTACGTCACCGTCCCGCCGGCGGCGACCGCCCGGATGGTCGCGGTGGAGTTCGCCCGCTTCCTCGGGCTGGAACTGCCCTCTCGCGCCAACCTCACCGACGTCGTCAACGCCGTCTGCCACACTGCCGCGCACACCCGTGTCGAGCTGGTCTGTGTGGATGAGATCCACAACGTCAGTATCGCCACCCGCACCGGCGCCGAGGTGTCGGATCAGTTGAAGTACCTCGCCGAACGGCTGCCGGCCACGTTCGTCTATGCGGGCATCGACGTCGAAGCCCAAGGGCTGTTTGCCGGGGTGCGGGGCCGGCAGATCGCCGGGCGGTTCACCGTCGTCCCCGCCGCCCCGTTCGCCTACGGCACCACAGAGCAGCGCGAGACCTGGCGCTCGCTGATCGCCACCATGGAAGGCCTGCTGCGCCTGCACCATCAACCCGCGGGCGCCCTGGTCGCGCTGGCCGAATATCTCTACCAGCGCAGCGGTGGAATGATCGGCAGCCTGTCCCAGCTGGCGCGCGGAGCGGCCATCTTGGCCATCGAATCCGGCACCGAGCACATCACCCAGGAGCTGCTGGAGGCCGTCCCGGTCGACTACGCCGCTGAGCGCGCCGTGTCCCAGCCGCACCTTTCCGCGCGGGCTCGCGCCGTGCGCGCGGCGGCTGCGGACGCTGCGATGTGATGCTGCCGCGTACGCTGCCGATCGCGGTCCCGCCCGCGCGGCATGAAACCATCGCGTCCTACCTCGCCCGCCCTGGCCAAGTTGCACGGCCTGGACGGTGACGAACTCTGGAAGCAGGTCAGCGTCCCCGCGCCCAGCCCGTCCCGGCGAACCGTCGACATCCACCGATTGTCCGCGCTCACCGGTCGCCCGCCCGGCCACCTGGCCAGCGCGCTCCTTGAGCTCCGCGACCCGCCCCCGACCTGGGAAGCCTTCCGCCACACCCCGCAGATCGGCTGCCTGCGCTGCGACGCCCGCCACCCGGGCGGGCCGGTGTTTCGGGTCCTGCCGCATCACCGTTACGTCTGCACCCGGCACCGCTACTGGATTGGGCCGCCCGACATCAACGACCGCGGGCCCCATCTGGAGATTGCTCCTGAGGTCGTGGCCGCCCAACGGTGGCATCTCCGTCTGGTCCGTCGTCACGGCTGGCCCGCTGTCTATGACGCCGTTCTGACCGCTTTCATGATCTGCGCCAATCTATGGGACAAAAACGTGGACGAGGCGGACCCGGACGACGGTGCCGTGGCTCTCAACCAGATGGTCTGGAACGTGCGCTCCTACGTCTTCATTTCGCCCCATACCGAACGGCAGACCTTCAGCGCCTCGCGCCTGTTCGCCGCCATCTACCCCGAGGCGGTCAGCATCGCGGCCCTCATCGCCTCACCGACCTGGCGCCGCTTGGCCGCCGGGGACGACAAGCAGCTCAGCCGCTTCACCACAGAGATCGGCTGGCGGCTTGGCGACCCGTACTACCAGCCGCGCAGCGAACACGACCCCATCGCTCACTGGATTGAGCAAGACTGCTGGCGACCGCCCAGCCCACCGCCGACCACGTTCGCCGCCGCCCCAGGACATCGCCGGCCCGGCCACCTGGCAACGACCGTCACCCGCTCCAGCCAGACGCGCCACGACAAGGCCGCCTTATGGTTCTCCCGCAAGCGCCGTCCCGGCAGAGTGATCCTGTTCCACCGCACGGTCCACCCCGTCGTCATCCGCGAGTGGAGCATCCCGATGGAGACCTTCTCCGGCGCGATCCGGCAAAGCCAATGCACCACATACAGATTCACCGACAACGAGACGTGAACGACTCCGACATCGGCCAGGACAAGGTGGCGGCTCCGTCCGGCGAGCAGGCAAGCGCACATGGAAGCGTCGAGGCCCTCTCCTGGGGGGCAGACCAAGTACGGGAGAAAGGGACAGTCGTGCCTCTGACCTCGGCACAGTAGGCGGCGGGGGCATGACCTTTCTCCTCGATTCCCCGTGGTCTGGAGGGCCGGTCGGCGAGGTTGTCCGCGAAGACATAGCGCCTGGTTAGAGCGGGAGACGAGGAGCTTGCGGAAGGCGTAGCGTTGCCGACGTGACAGCTGACAGCATGCTCATCGTCGCAGAACATGCCTCCGTCGGGCTCCGCAGTGACCGCGAACAACCAGAGGCTGCTGCAGCCCGCACCCATGAAGCCGTTGGATCCACCTTGGTTGGGTGGGGCTGCGGGCGCGTGTCAGCCCAGTGCTTTGCGCAGCAGCGCCGTCAACTGATCCTGTTCGTCGGGTGAGAGTCGTCCTACCGCCGTGCGGGCGAAGGTGAAGGCTGTTGCGAACTGGTGGTTGATCTCGTCTCCTCGGGAAGTTCGCGCGACGAGTCGTGCGCGGCGGTCCCGGGGATTCGGTTCGCGGGTCACGAGGCCGAGCGCTTCGAGACGCGCGACGATCTGGGTGATGTTGGAGGCATCGCAGCCGAGCTCCTCGGCCAAGGCGCCCATACCGCGTCGCTCATCGAGTCGCCCGAGCACACATGCCTGCGCCGAGCTGAGCGACAGCTCGGCCGCGGCCGCTTCGTAGGCGCGATCATATACGTCGACCAGGTCGAAGAGGACGGCCTCGGCCCCGGACGAGGTGGCTACGGGTCCGTTCGGCAGCGCCATGGCTCCCAGTTTAGAGCAGTTACTTGATTCCCTCAAATAGCTGTGGTCCAATAATCCTTGATTCACTCAAGTAAACGAGGTGAGCCGATGGACAGCAGAGTCGAGAGCACAGCGGATGGCGCGATCGTGGTGCCGCAGATGGACGCGATCGTCCTTGACCGGTTCGGCGGAGTCAACGAACTCTCGCCGCGCCGGATACCGCTCCCGGAGGTCGGCGACGACGACGTCCTCATCCGGGTGGAGTTCGCAGGCGTCGCGTCCTGGGACGCGGTCGAGCGAGAGGGGGACTACGACGGCGCTTTCGACGTCGCGTCGGCCTTCCCCTATGTCCTCGGCTGGGACGCGGCGGGTACGGTGGCTGCGGTCGGACGCAACGTCACCCGGTTCGACGTGGGCGAGCGTGTCTACGCTGCGACGATGCCGGTGCGGCGTGGCGGCTTCTACGCCGCGTACGGCGTCGTTGAGGCGGAGTTCGTGGCGCGCGTGCCCGACCGGATGCCGACCGAACAGGCCGGCGCGATGGCTTGGGATGCCCTGACTGCACTGAGCGGCCTCGATCTGCTCGGCCTGCGGCCGGACGAGACGCTCATGGTCTTCGGGGCCAGCGGGGGTGTCGGCCACATGGCCGTGCAGCTGGCGCGGCACAGCGGCATCCGAGTGTTGGCCGTGGCCTCTGGTGACGACGGTGTCGCCCTGGCCCGGCGGCTGGGCGCCGACGACGCCATCGACGGACGCAAAGTGGATGTGCTGGCCGCGGCGCTCGAGTTCGCACCAGGCGGGCTCGATGCGGCGCTGGTCACCGTGGGAGGCGAGACCACCGAACGATCTCTTCGCGCGATCAAGAGCTCGGGACGGATCGCCTGGCCGAACGGTGTCCTGCCCGTGCCCGTAACGCCGCCGGGCGCGACGATGTCCTACTACGACGGCGATCGTAGCCGCACCGCCACCGATCGGCTGAACGCGATCATCGAGGCGAGCTCCTTCGAGGTCCACGTCGCCCGGACCTTCCCGATGGAGCGAGTCAAGGATGCGCATCGCGCCCTAAACGATCACTACGTCGGGAAGCTGGCCCTCAAGGTCGGATAGGAAGCAACAAGCGGCCCGAGGCTCCGGCTGTCAACGGCATCAACGCCGCTCAGCCTGGAGTTGCCCCGGTTCGGTAGACACATCAGGGCTTGCGGCTATGCGGCAGCATAGCCGTCTTGGCGGACGTTCTTGAGCGCCTGTCGGCGCTCGTATTCGGCCGGGCTGAGCTGGCCGTTGGCCGAATGTCGGCGCCGGGGGTTGTAGTGAGCTTGCTCCGCTTTGACGGACACCGGTGGTGTGGTGTTCAGGCTGCTGCGGCTTCGAAGTCGGCGGGACTACGGTAGCCAAGGCTGCTGTGCAGCCGATGCAGGTTGTACCAGCTTTCGATGAACTCGAAGATCGCGGTGCGGGCGGCAGCGCGGCTGGGCCAGGGACGATCGCCCGGCATCTCGCCCTTGAGAGTGGAAAAGAACGATTCGGCCAGTGCGTTGTCCCAGCACTGTCCGGTGCGGCCCACCGACAACCGGATGCCGGACTGCTCGGCCAGTGCGGCGTGGGCGGCGCTGGTGTATTGCTTGGGTTCAAGGAGTCGTTGCAACACTGCCTGCCAGCAAGCATAGGTGCTCGTTGAACGCCTCTGCGGGAGTGCGCCAGCCGAGTGTCTTACG
>NZ_JBEXUE010000646.1:0-4632 GCF_040614275.1 Streptosporangium sp. NPDC006013 | reverse complement strand
GGCGGCTCCGCGGCGGCCTTCGACGGCTCCCTGCCCCGCGCGGGCGCCACCTCGTCCCCGGACTCGGCGGGTACGGAGTCCAGCTTCGCGCCCGTCTGGGGGAGGGCGCCGGCCTGGAAGCGGGCCCCGGGATCGGTGTCGGCCGCCGGGCTCACGGCGGGCATGACGGAGGTCCTGGCGGGCCGGTCACGGGTGCCCGTCCCCTCGGCCACCCTGCGCAGCAGCCGCTCCGCCTCCTTGTAGGGCATGCGCAGCGCCGGGTCCTTGCGGAGCAGCCCCTCCAGGATCGGGGCCAGCGGCCCGGCGTGGACCGGGGGCTCGGGCTCGTCGTTCAGGACGGCGTGCATGGTCGGCAGCGCACCGCCCCGGTCGTGCGGGGGCTTGCCCTCGACGGCGGCGTACAGGGTCGCGCCGAGCGACCACAGGTCCGACTCGCGCTGCGCGCTGCCGCCCTTGATGCGTTCGGGAGGGATGAACGCGGGGGTGCCCGCGATGCCGGTCATGGTCAGCGCGGTCTCGGCTTCGAGCGTCGCGATGCCGAAGTCGGTCAGCACCACCCGGCCGTCGTCGGCCAGCAGCACGTTCTCCGGCTTGACGTCGCGGTGCAGCACTCCCTGGGCGTGGGCGGCGCGCAGCGCCTCCAGCACCTGCAGGCCGATCTCCGCCACCCGCTGCGGCGGCAGCGGCCCGTCCTGCCTCAGCACCTTGCCGAGGGAGCGCGACTCCACCAGCTGCATGACGATCCAGGGACGCCCGTCCTCCTCGACGACGTCGTGGACGACCACCACGTTCGGGTGGGTCAGGCGCCCGGCGGCACGTGCCTCGCGCTTGGTGCGCCGATTGAAGTCCTCCTGGTTGTCCTCGCCGAGCATGTCGGCGTAGCGGACCTCCTTGATCGCGACCTCGCGGTCCAGAAGCTCGTCATGGGCCCGCCACACGATGCCCATGCCACCCCGGCCGATGGCTTCGAGCAGGTGGTAACGGGAGGCGATACGGCGCCCCTCGGGCTGTGCTTCGGCCATCAACCGGCTTACCTCCTTCGGAACCCCCGAATACTCTCATAGCCCAGTAAAGTGATCGACTCACTCGCCGGGGAAAAGTCCATATCCTGAGATGCGCTGTCCAGTACGTGACGGGTGTCCGGTAGATGACCTAAGATTGGGCCCATGACCTGTTGTTTCGCGTTTACCGGCCCGGCTCCGGAGAGCCGGTCGTGACAGCGTGATCTAGCCTCTGTCCCGCGGATCTTACCGTGGCGAGGGTCGGTCGGGCGGCGCCTCGCAAGGTGGACAAGGTGGAGCAGTGAGCCGTGGTGACCGACGGCAACGCGGCGGGCGGGAGATCCGAGGGACAGGGCCTGGCGACCAGCCGGAGCCGCACCGGGCGGAGACGCGAGGTCTCTGCCTTTTTCATTTCGAACACCTCTTTCCGAACGGCCGCCGGCTCGCGGGACGCGCGCCGGCCGAGCATGGGGGAGCCTCATGTCGACCACCGCACCTCTGGAACGCGCAGCGGTAGGGCTGGGGGCGCTCACGGTGGGTGCCGGACCGGCCGTGGTGATAGGCGGCTCCGGTGCGGACGCCCGCTGGATCAGCCTGCGGGACCGGCACGGTGGGGTCCCCGCCGCCGAGTCCGTGTTGGCGGCCCGCGCCGAGGGGGCGGGGCCGCTCCTGGTGGAGCCGTCCTCGGCGGGAGACCTGCCGGTGATCGCCGAGAGTGCGGACGGCGTGGTGGTCGGCGCGGCCTGGATGCGAGATTCGGAGCTGGTGCGCGCCGCGGCCAGGCTCGGCCTGCCGGTGCTCGTCCAGCGGGCCTCCTCTGCGACGCTGGAGGCCCATCCGCGCCCCGGGTGACCTGTGGAACGTTCCCCGGGAGATCGAGCGATCCCGGGCATTGCATCGCGTGGACCTGAAGCCATACTGTGCGAAACAACGTTTCCATTTTTGCGAAACGGTGTTTCCATTTTCTCTGCCCGGAACCCGTGAAGGGGTGCCTCTTGACGCGTATCGATCAAGGCGTGCTCTAACCCCGCGGTCACCTCGGCCGGTGCGTTCACGACCGTGCCGGATGGCGGCATCCCGGGGTTCGGGAGCATCGCCGGATCATGCCGGCCCCGACGGGCCGGCACCGCCCCCCACCGAGCACACAGGGAGAGAAGTGAAGGTCAACGTCAACAGACGTCCGCGGAGGGTCATGGCCGCGTTCACCGCCATGATCGGCATGCTTCTGACGACCACGATCGTGGCCGCCCCGGCCGCGCAGGCCGCCACGGCGTGCGGCGGCTACTCCTCGAGCACCACCACGTGTGTCACCGACTCCACGACCATCGCGGGAACCTCGTACAACCTGACCTGGTACCTGCCGAACGGCACCGCCACGGCCCTGATGCTCGCCCAGCACGGATTCAGCCGCAACTGCTCGCATCTGCGCAACACCAGCAAGGCGATCGCCGAGAAGGGCGTCATGGTGTTCTGCGTGGACGCCGACATGAGCAACGGCAACCCGGCGCTGGGCAACCGGCTCGGCGACCTGCTCAGCTCTCGCGCGATCACCCCGCCGAACGGCAGGGCCCTGCCGGTGAACTACATCGTCGGCGGGCACTCGGCCGGCGGCCACTTCGCGAGCGTCGTCGGCGCCCGCCTGGCCGGCAACGGCTACCAGAACCTGAAGGGCACGATCCTCTTCGACGGCGTGGCCTCCTCGGGCTTCACCGAGAACCTTCTCGCCGTCTCGGCCGGCAACACCCGCCCCGTCCTCCAGATCGCGGCGCGGCCGAGCGTCATCAACCTGTTCAACAACTCCTTCGGCGCGCTGGCGGCGCTCGGGTCCCGCTTCGTCGGCATCCAGCTCGTGTGGACCAAGTACACCCTGGGCATTCCCTCCGGCGGCAGCTGCCACATCGACGCCGAGGGCGAGAACACCGACGCGATCGGCATCCTCGGCGCCACCTGCTCCCCCAACGCCACGCAGACCTCCTGGCTGCGGGACTTCACCTCGACCTGGGCGCGGGACCTCGCGACCGGCTCGTACACCTCCTCCCACTACTGCACCGACGCAGGCGACCTCTCGACGTGCGGCAGCCGGGCCAACGTCGTCCTCGGCGGCGGCCTGCCGTACGCGGCGGTCATCCCGAACTCCTGACTCGTAGGTGACGCCGTCGGTCCCGGCGGCGTCACCGCGGGCGCCGCGCTGTGAGGAGAAGTAGAGGCGGTCGCCGCCCGGTGAGAAGGCGGGTCCGGTGATCTCCGACTTGGAGTGGCCCGCGATCCGCAGGACGGGGGTGACGACCCGCTCGGGAGTGATCAGGTTGATCTCCATGTCACCGCCGTCCTCGGCGACGTAGAGGTCCCCGGACGGGGTGCCGGTGATGTTGTCGACGCCGTTCAGCGGGGCGTCGGCGTCGTAGACGACACCCAGGTGCTCGTTCTCCGTGTCGTAGGCCCACACCCGGTTGTCGCCCTTGGTGGTGAAGAAGCACACGCCGTCCGCGTAGTGGCAGCCCTCCCCGCCCGAGAAGCGGGTGGCACCGGCGACCTGGTCGCGGGTGGCCTTCAGCAGCGCGCCGGGATCGGGCACGCGCCGCCAGGTCACCGCGCCCGAGCCGGAGGCGCAGAGCACCTCCAGGGTGCCCGAGGTCAGGTCACCCCAGTAGACCGGCCGGAACCGGTAGAAGCAGCCGTCGGGCTCGTCCTCGGTCAGGTAGACCACCCGCCGCTCCGGGTCGCAGGCCGCGGCCTCGTGCTTGAACCGGCCCATGGCGAGGCGCGGCATCGCGGCCCGCGAGCCGTAGGGGTCGCACTCGAAGACCCGGCCGCGGAAGATCTCCTCGCACGACAGCCAGGAGTTCCACGGGGTGCGGCCACCCGCGCAGTTGAGGTTGGTGCCCGACAGGATGCGGTAGGCGCCGACGACGGCTCCGTCCGGCCCGAACCTGATGGCCGACGCCCCGCCGAGCAGCGGGATCTCCGAGTTGGACACGTAGATCCAGCCGTCGCCGTCGGGGAAGCACGCGCCACCGTCCGGCGCCGGGTGCCAGAGCAGCCCGCCGACCCGGCGGCCGGTACGGGCGACGATCCGGCTGGTGAACCCCTCGGGCAGCGCGACCCCGTTGGCGTCGGGCTCGCCAAGCGGACCGTAGGGGCTCTCGAAGCTCGGGGCGACGGCACCCGCGACCCCCTGCCAGAGCGAGCCCGCGAGCACCGCACCGGCGGTCAGACCTCCGGTGCGTACAAACGATCGGCGAAGCATGGCCCCTCCTCGTCGTCCCTCACGGTACGCCGCAAGCCGATCGAACTCACATGAACGCCGAGACTCCTTGAGCGCAAACTTTGCGCGAACCGAAGGACAAACATCCGCCAAACCAGGTCGGTCTATCACCAAGATCGCCATCTGTCCCGCCGGACGCGTCCACAGTGGAATCTTCACCGTCGTCGGATCGGGAGGACCGTTGAGCGAGGGACTCGCGTTCGCGAATCCAGTCTTCGAGACCGCGCCCCGGGTGGGCACCCGCCGAGCTCTCGTCTTCCTCGACTCCCCGCCGGACACGCTCCCGCCCCGGGCTCCCGCTCCGCCCTCGGCCCCCGCTCCGCTCCAGGTCCCTGTCCCGCACCCGGCCCGGCCACACGACCGGCC
>NZ_JBEXUE010000645.1:0-4650 GCF_040614275.1 Streptosporangium sp. NPDC006013 | reverse complement strand
TGAACAGCCCAATCACGTTCGAGGAGCTCTACAAGCTCTCAGACGCAACCTCGTGATCCCACACCATCGGTGGCTGTCGTACGGGGGGAACCTCACATCGAGGATGCTGAGCACTACGAGAGCCGAAGCAAGCCGCTTGTCATCGTCGGTACAACGGGGAAACGGCGAGCGGGGCATCAACAACAAGCCCAGGCGATCCACCACGAAACTGCCGGCCCCCAGAACGCCTACGACGGCGACAGCACCAGCAAGGCCACCGACCACCAGCACCACGACAATCAGACGCTTCATGATCTAGAGCCTAGTGTCGGCCCCAATAGGCCCGATAGATTCGATCGCCTCCTACCAGAGGTCTGCCCCTTCATCCAATATGCGACCCCTTCATTACGAGTTAGATCACGACTGTCCAGGACCGTCCACGGCCGTCTTCCGGGCCTGGTCGCGCGTTGTTCTTCGGGGTCCCTCAGTCCACAGTCGCCCAGGACCGTCCAGACCTGTTGTTAGCATCCGCGTTAGCAAGATTCCCCATGCCGAGAGCGTCGAAGGACAGTCTCTCCGATCCAGGGCGACGCGAAGATCTACGCTGGATCCGTGCCGCCATGTCTCGACGTCTACGTGTGGGTTCCAGAGCCCAGCTCCGAGGTCTTCAGGCGATTCATCGATGGCTACGTCAACGTGGACGATCCCGGCGACGAGCGGTTTCACGCTTTCAGGCGGGTACATGTCCTGGGCATCGCGAACGACGCAGATGACAAGGCCCTCGACGAGTTACGCTTCGAAGACGGGGATGACGCCTTCACGCTCTATCTCAGGGCTCGCGACCACTACCAGGCCATCATCACGGTCACTCGTGACGGGGCAACGGTTCTCGGCCTCAGCGTCGATGCACCCGATGACCTATCAGAAACGCTCAGGCAAGCTGAGCAGCTCGTAGAGCAGCTTCGACAACAGTTCTCCGCCCCGGCCGGACTCGCGGGAGTTGAACTACCTCCGGCCGCAGACCGCTCCGAATGGTACGAAGAAGGTCTCGTACTGCTTCGCACGGGCGAACTCCCCACGCCTTGATCCGGATACCACCCACCATCTGATCCGTAGCCAGTTCGAGAATGTCCACCGACATCCACCACTGACAGAAACACCTGCTCAGAGACGCTCTCCCTAAGATCATCTTCTAGGGATGTCCACCGGCGTCCAGGGACGTTGTTAGCAACAGCGTTAGCGAGATCTCGTTGGCCCAGTACCGTTGCGGGCTATGCACTCGTCCCCGGTCGAGGTCCAGCGTTTCTTTCTCTACGCCGGCCACTTCCAGTTCTATCTTCGAGATGAAGAAACGTACTGGGATGCTGTCAGGGGCGGCGACATCGACGGGCAGCCCTGGGCCGGAGAAGCCTCGGAGCTGGTGAGGATCGGAGTCGAGCCCACCTCAATCGCCGTGGGCACGGCCCGACAAGGCTGGGTGCCGATGACGCTCCGCGTGCATGCCTCACCTCCGCCGACAGAGCTCCTCGACGAGGCCGATCACGTGGTGGAGGCCGACCTCGCCCTGCCGACGGGGCGGCTCAGCATCTACGGCTGCGACCAGGAACCAGGAACCAAAAACGTACTCGTCCTCCCACCGAACACGTACCGGACACGGATCTCATACATGCCGACACGGATCGTCCACCCGGACACGGACGACGACGAGCTGGGCGACCACTTCGAGTACCGCGTCGAGATATGGGTCACCACAGAGGAAACCGAGGTCCACGTCCTGAAGCAGGGTCCTACCCCTTGGTCTGGGTAACCCTCTAATCCGTAGGGAAGGGCAGACCCCTCGTTGATGGCTTGCCGCCCTGCTCGGCCGGTAGATATGGGCCGGTGAGGTGTGATCGCGTAAGGCGGCGTTGCTGTACGCGCTGCTGTACAGCAACCCCCGCGCTCCGAGGCCGTGACTCCTTCGATGCGAAGCCACTTAACTGTGCTCCTGATCAGCCGAGATCTTGCCTGTGACCTGCTGTTAGGCGTCGCTCGGCATGAGCACGAGATGTCATTGGAGTTGAGCATGTCGGGGACCGAAACCGTGCAAGGTCCAGCCGACACGATCGTGGGTACGACATGACGTTTGCGTCACAGATCTTGGTGCCCGCAGCCCGTTGACTGACCGATCGTGGAGGCGGCCGGACCCGCGCTGTCGTCCTCTTCTGCCGAGAAGAGCGCGCTCCTGCGCATCGAAATTCTGCGATCATGGGGGGAGTTAGGATGACGTGAAACCGTCGAGTGAAATATGATCACGGCTCGGTGCCATACGCCGCGCCTGAATGATTCTGTGCAGCGATCCGCGCACGCCAGAAGCTTGCGGCATCCTGGCCATCCTGCATTGCGACGAACTCGTCCGTTCTGATCGCCAGAGCTGCGGCGGGTGGTGTGCCTTCGACGAAAGACTCGAGACCACGGTTGAGGGCGCTGCCGCCGAGGAAGTCGGCATACTCACGGACGGACTGCACCACCGCGAAGCTCGCGGGGTTTCCGTGGACCAATGCGTTGCGAACGCGGCGGCGGCGCGCTTCGAGCACTTCGCCCTCGGCCGTGTACTCATGGATGAGGGTGCTGTAGGTGGCGTGATCGCCAACGCTCGTGAACATCCGCGCGATCCAGGCGCGCTCATGCTCAAGGCGGCACAGCGACAGGAAGTCATCGGCTCGATCGGCAAGAAGCAGGATCCACGGCTGCTTCGGTCGGCTGGAAAACCATTCACGCGTGAGCTCGGTGAGTAACTCATCGCGCCGACCACCGCCGAGGAGGCACATCCCTGCTGCGCGCCGAAGATCCGTGAGCCATCGGGCATGCGGCCAGCGCTCCCCGAGCAGTGCGAAGAGATCGTTCGGGTCCATGGCCGCGTATGCAGCGATGTGCTGCGCCACTCGGTCCGAGAGCGGGATCACGCTGCTGATGTCGGCTTCCGATGGCTTCCGCAGCGCCATATCGCGGCTGAAAGGGTGATCGGCTGTCGTCTGCACTTCGATGGCCGCAGCCAGGAACCTGGGGAGTTCTGCTCGGGCAAGTGCCTCGGCGATCCGCGGTCCATGTTGTTCGATCGCCTCAGCGGTCATCCCAGCTCCGTAGTAGTCGTCGGGAAAACCGGTCTCACGCCAAACGGCCAAGAAGCCGGCGGAGCCGGGTTTCCCAGAGCGAATGACGGCGTGCTGAGCTAGCCGCGGACGGATCCCGCCAGCGTTGTGCATCGACACATTCAGGATGGTGTCCACGATGTCGACGGCGCGCGAGACTGCACCAGCAGCCGTCGTGTTACCGAGGTCGACGCGCACAAGGATGTCGACGTCGGACTCCTCGTCGACCATCTTCGCAACCTTGAACAAAAGGCCGTCCCGGACCAGCTCCGAGAGCTCTGCCTTGTGGGCGAAGTCCTGCCCGCCAGGCTCAGCGTTCGGAACGGCCCAGTGCGCGTCGAGGAAGGACACACGCCCGGCAGAGAGATGAAGATGAATACGTCCTTGGTAGCCCAACCAGACGACGATCGGTTCGACCTGGGCGGGTGTGCCGACGAAGGTGCGCGCGTTCGTCAGCCGCTGATCGAGGGGCACGTCCTTCTCGCCGATGGGGATATCGTTAGGGTCGCGGCCGAAGGCCACGATCGACACGAGATCGCGGAAGGCTCCCTCCGCGCTGAGACCCCGCCGCTGCAGCTGCTCGAACAGAAGCTCAGCGATAGGGCGATACTCGCGCCGCGCCAGGGTCCGATCCTGCGCGGTCGCGACCAGATCGTCCCAGCTGGCGCGTGCCGCATCGTCCGAGTCGAGCTCTTCGAGAAGCTCGCGCGCGGTGGAGAGCAGGTTTGTCCAGGCCGCGTCAGTACGAGTGCCGGGCGGCTGGGCGAGCACCGCCGAGGGGCTCGTGGAGAGCTGCAATAGGGCTGCTCGAAATGCGGCGAGCTTCCCTGCGATGTGATTGCTGAGGGTTGTGCCAACCGCGCCTACCGACTCGTCGAGGTCTAACCGGAGAGAGGAGCGGTTGGCGGGCTTCTTCCACGCGTCGGTGCCGCTGGCAAGCTCGACCCACTCGGCGATCTCCTCGACGATGACCGTGAGCGGCAGAACGCTGCTGAGGCCGTGACGGCGGTCGAGCGAGGAAACCAGGGACTTCGGCCAATCGGGATCCTCATCGGACCAGTGGTCGCTGACGTTGTAGTCGATCATCATGGGCTTTCCGATCACACGGGTGTTGCCACGACGATGACACGGCTGTCGTAGCTGTAGTCACCACGGTAGCCACCACCGCACGTCAAGAGGGCACAAGATGAACGACCTCTTCGGCGCCGAGTCGTTCGTCGAGTCCCAGATCCGGGAGCTCGTGCAGCGACTGCTCGCCAACCCGGACCTGGTCCAGCAGTCCAGCAGACCCGAGTGAACACCAAGAAGCAGTTCATGGAGTCGCAGGACTTCCAGTCCTCCGGCACCGAGGCCGTCGCTGACAACCAGGAGGCGCACAACACCATGGCTGACTACTTTTTCACCGACGGGCCTGCGATCAAGGGGATCATCGTGGCGCTCGCCGAGGGACTGTACGGTTTTCGGTGTAACTCCTGATCAAGGAGATACACCTGATGAGTACTGTGATTCAGGCATCCGCAGATACGGACCTGGAGGAAGC
>NZ_JBEXUE010000644.1:0-4680 GCF_040614275.1 Streptosporangium sp. NPDC006013 | reverse complement strand
AGGGGTGGCGCATCGTCGCAGCCCTGGCCGTGACGCAGACCATCGGCTACGGCGTGCTCTACTACGCCTTCTCCGTCTTCCTCACCCCCATGGCAGCCGACCTGCACGCCGGCGGCACCCAGATCGCGGCCGCGCTGACCGGCTCGATCCTGATCGCCGCGCTGTGCGCCCCGCTGGTCGGCCGCCTGTTGGACGCCCGCGGCGGCCGGGGCCTGATGACCGCCGGGTCGATCATCGGCACGCTCGCCGTCCTGGCCTGGTCACGGGTCGAGAACCTGCCCCAGCTGTACGCGGTCTTCGCCGCGATCGGCATCGCGTGCGCGATGGTTTTGTACGAAAGCGCCTTCGCTGTCATCGTCAGCTGGTTCGACGGCCCCACCCCCGGCCCCACTCACAGCCATGGCCGAGCCAACGCCCTGCTCGCGCTCACCGTCGTCGCCGGGTTCGCCTCCACCATCTTCCTGCCGCTGACCGGCCTGCTGGTCGACTCCTACGGCTGGCGCACCGCCCTGGTGGTCCTGGCCGTGATCTACGGAGTAGCGGCAATCCCGTTGCACGCGTTCGTCGTGCGCCGCCCCGCCCGCGCCGGACATCGGCCGGTCACGACCCACGAGCGGGCTCAGGTCGTCAAGGCCGCCACCCGGGCGCGGCCGTTCTGGCTGCTGGTGATCGCCTTCACCGCCAACGGCGGCGCGGCGGCGGTGATGTCCGTCCTGCTCATCACCTACCTCATCCATCTGGGGCACTCCCCCGTCCTGGCCGCCACACTGGCCGGGCTGCTGGGGGTTTTGTCGGTGACCGGCCGCCTGCTCACCACCGGCCTGCAACGCCGCCTGCCCGCCGCCCTCATCGCCGCCGCGATCTTCGCCCTGCAGGGCGTCGCCGCCGCGCTGCTTCCGCCGGCCGGGCACACGGTGCCGGGCGCCATCGGCTGCGTGCTCGGATTCGGGCTTGGTTTCGGCATCGCCTCCATCACCCTGCCGCACCTGCTCCTGCAGCGCTACGGCACGAGCGCCTACGCCTCGCTGTCAGGCCGCATCGCCGCCTTCTCCGTCGCCGACAAAGCCCTGGCCCCACTCGGCGCGGTCGCGCTCGCCCAAGCGGTCGGCTACACGTGGGTGATGGCGGTCGTGGCAGTGGCCTGCGCCGTCGCCGCGTTCGCGCTGGTCGCCTACCACCGCGTATGATTTAGACGAATGTCGAAGCAGGGGAGTTGCCGTATGACCGCCACCACCGCCCAGTGCTGCGCGCCGATCGCCCGCGAGCCACTGTCGGAGGATGACGCGGCCGACCTGGCGGTGATGCTCAAGGCGGTCGCCGATCCGGTCCGGCTGCGCCTGCTGTCGATGATCGGCTCTCATGCGGGCGGTGAGGCGTGCGTGTGCGACCTGACCCCCGCCTTCGACCTGAGCGGCCCCACGATCTCCCACCACCTCAAAGTGCTGCGGATGGCCGGACTGATCGATTCCGAGCGCCGCGGCACCTGGGTCTACTACTGGATCGTCCCGGCTGCGGTGGCTCGCCTGGGTGCGCTGTTCACCCCGCTGGCTGAGTCCACGAGCGTGTGACCGGCCCGAAGGCGGTGTCCCACTCCTCGCGGCCGGTCGATGTGGTGGTGATCGGCGGCGGGCAGGCGGGTCTGGCGGCCGGCTATTACCTGCGCCGGGCAAGGGCGGACTTCGTCATCTTGGACGCCCGCGACGAGCCGGGCGGGGCTTGGCGGCATGCCTGGCCGTCCCTGCGGCTGTTCTCCCCGGCCCCCTACAGCTCGCTGCCGGGCCGGATGATGCCCGTCCCTGAGGGCGGCGGCTATCCGAGCGCGGCCGATGCGGTCGCCTATCTGGCCGACTACGAGCAGCGCTATGAGCTGCCGATCATCCGGCCGGTCCGCGTGTCGGCCGTGCGCGATGGCGGTGAGTGGCTGGCCGTCGAGACCGGTACCGGTACCTGGCATGCCCGGATCGTGGTCAGCGCGACCGGCACCTGGGGCGGGGCGTACGTGCCGTATTACCCCGGCATCGGTGACTTCCGCGGGCAGCAACTGCACACGGCGAACTACACCGGCCCCGAGCCCTTGCGCGGGCAGCGCGTGGTCATCGTGGGTGGCGGCAACTCCGCAGCGCAGATCCTCGCCGAAGTCTCCACCGTCGCCGACACGACGTGGGCCACGCTGCGCCCGCCCCGGCTGCTGAGCGACGACATCGACGGCCGGGCCCTGTTCGACCTGGCCACCCGGCGCGCCCGCTTCGCTGACGCGCCCGGCATCGGCGACCTGGGCGACATCGTCGCCGTCCCCGCCGTGCGCGAGGCCCGCAACCGGGGCGCACTCAAAGCCGAGCCGATGTTCACCCGCCTCACCCCAGACGGGGTGGCCTGGGCCGACGGCACCACCCTGGCCTGCGACACCATCATCTGGTGCACCGGGTTTCGGCCCGTGCTCAGCCACCTGGCCCCGCTGAAACTCCGCGGCCCCGACGGGGTGATCCCGACCGAGGGCACCCGCGCGCTCGGTGAGGCGCGCCTGCACCTGCTCGGCTACGGCGACTGGACCGGCCCGGCCTCGGCCACCCTGATCGGCGCCGCCCGCACGGCACGCACCACGGTGTCCGGGGTGATGGGGCAGCTGGCGTTTTAGTCCTCGGCAGCCAGCGGAATGCCGACTTTCTCAGCCCATTTCTTGATCTGATCCCAGTGGCCACCCCAGGCATGGGGATTGATGGTGCCATCTCTGCGGATCTGCTGGTTCTCCGGTACTCCATAGGCCTGGAACAGGTCACCGCACAAGGCGGCGGTGGCACGGGCCAGCGGTTGTCCGTCGTCGGCCAGGTCATCCAGCGACACCGCCGACTCCCCGAAGGCCAACTGGATGAAGCGCGTGCCCAGCGGCCGGTAGTCGTCGACGATGCGGGTCGTGGTGTTGAGGTCGACGCGGTAGCGGATGAGGTCTGGGTTGTCGAAGGGCCAGGCGGTCTCCAGCTCCGGCTTGGCCGACACGACCGGGTGCAGATGCGTGTCGGCTACCAGCATCACGCGCGCCATCGCCGATCCGGCCGAGGCGGCGCGGTCGCGTGCGTGGCGGGCCAGGTAGCGCAGAGCGCTGGCCGTCCGGCTGACGATCTCCGCGTCCAAGACGCACACCGTGAGCTTGTCGCTGACGGCCGGGGAAATGGCGGTCGGGTGGATGGCGAAGGTGGCTGCGCCGTCGGTGTAGAGCTGGGCGCGTACGGCATGGACGGTGGTGGTGCCGGCCTCGGCGATCAGGCGACGGTGGGCCACGCTGACGCTGTCGAAGGTGACGGTGCGGGCACCCAGCATGACCACCTCGCTCTTGGTCTGCTCGTCGAAATCACGCACTTTCGTCCCATCCAGCAGCAGGTCTCCTGGCAGATCCGGTACCACGGTGACCACCAGCAGCGGCCTGGGGTAGCCCGGCCGGGCACTGGTCACCGCGGCCGCCATGACCGCCTGATCCTCCAGCTCGCGCAGGCGATCGACCTGATCGCTGGCGCCCATGAGGCGGCGCCGGTAGGCGGCGGCGATCTCCGACTCGCTCAGCCACACCTTGTCGGCTCCGTGCCGGCGCGGCCAGCGCAGCGGGCTTTCATTCTTCTGCGCCGGGTTGGACACCGCGTGCGGGGCTTGTGAACTGGGCGGAATCGAGATCAGCAGGAACCCGTGGCCGGGGTTGGCGGGATTGGGCACCTCGCGCATGGCGAAGCGCGGCATGGGGTGCACGCGGGCGGCGACCGCGTTGCGGATGCGGGACTGCAGCCGCTGGAAACGCACATCCAATGCCTTGGAGGGGATGTCGCCGACGTCGGCCATCCCGACGATGATCAGGCCGCCGGTGTGGTTGGCGAAGGTGGCGACATCAACAGCGACATCGTCGTTGCCCTTCTCCCTGCGCTCCTTGTCCCCATCGGGAATGTCGACCTTGTAGTCCAGGTCCTCGGCCTCACGGGCGTCGGGGTTGTCGACGAGGGCGGCGATCTGAGCGTAGGTGACCAGATGCAAAGGAGCGCCGAGCAGGGCCTCCAGGCGGCGAGGGCTGTGCAACATGAGCAGCGGGTCTCCTTTGACCACAGTGACGATCAGATCTACCTCGGCCACCGTAGATGACGATTCAACCGGATTGTCAGCAAATGCACACTCAACGTGTTCGCTGTCAACGCGGTGACGCCCCGTGTCAGCCGGCCCTTCGATGGGGGCGCCGACGTCACAGCCAACAGGGTGATTAGGTTTCCATCTAACTTGACGTACATCTAAACAGTGTGGAATGGTGACCTTACTTAGATGCTTATCTAATTCATGAGGGTGGGGCGGTCGCGCCTCGCCCCGCGCCGAAGGGAGCCTGCGATGGCCAACAGCATCAGCGGCGGATTCATCGGAAACCTCGACGAGGCGTTCACCCCGCCCGCGGCGGGAGGGTGCTGCGGTGGCCCCGCCGCACCTGAGACGAGCACGGCGGCCGAAGCGGCGGCGACCTCCTGCTGCGGCAGCCCCGCGGCGGCGAGCCAGGCGGCCGAGGCCGGGTGCTGCGGGCAGGCCCCGGCGGCCGCTTCGGCTCCCGCTGCCGCCGCCGCTTCTGACCATTCATCGGGAAGGCAGCACCCTTCGTGTACGCCAAGCAATACGAGATCACCCTGCCCGCCGGCTACGACATGAAGATCATCCGCAAGC
>NZ_JBEXUE010000643.1:0-4719 GCF_040614275.1 Streptosporangium sp. NPDC006013 | reverse complement strand
CGTTCATCGCGCCGTACAGCGAATGCCAGGCGGCCATTTCCATGCTCATCACACACCACCATGTTTCCTGGGTTCCTGGGTTCCTGGTTTCCCGCCCTGCCCCAGGGCAGGCCCTTCTGCCTGCAGGCCATGGCCGCGGTCTTCCCGGTCCTGGAGTCCAGGCTGTCCGACCTGCCCGCCGACCACTGGCTGGAGCGCAAGCCTTTCATCTGCTGCCCCGACCCGGCAGACGCCGTCGTCATGCGGCTGGAGCGGGTGGACCGGACGGAGGGGGCGCCGTGAGCGCGGGCCGCAGGGTGCGCTGCACCGTCGCGTCCATGAACTACTCGGCGTGCGAGCTGCGCGTCGGCGACTACTTCGAGGTCGGTCCGGAGGGGGTGTCGCTACCACCGGGCGGGCACTTCTGCTTCTACGCCATCGCCTCGGCCACGTCGCTGCTCAACGGGCGACTCGCCGCGCCGGACGGCGACGCCTGGCTGGCCGGGCGCCCGCTCGCCGCGTGTCCCGACCCGCCGGAGAACCTGATCATGCGTCTGGAGGAGGTAGGCGACGATGGCCGAGCATGAGGGGCCGATCTTCAGCGTGCGGGTCGGCGGCGGTATCGCCGAGATCACCGAGCACGCGGTACGCGCCGAGGCCATGGGCTTCGACCAGGTGTGGACCGGCAACGACCTGTTCGGCGGGCCGGGGGTCGCGAGCCTGGCCGCGATGCTCGCGGCGACCAGCCGGATCAAGGTCGGTTCCGCGGTGCTCGACCCGGTGTCGATCCATCCCGTCCAGCTTGCCCAGCTCGCCTCCGGCTATCAGGAGCTGTCGGCCGGCCGGTTCATCCTCGGGCTGGGCGCGGGCTCCGACGTCTTCTTCCGCCGCGCCGGGATCGCACCGCCGCCCCCGGTGCCGCACACGCGTACGGCGGTCGTGGCGATCCGCGCGCTCACCGAGGGCCGCAGCCCCGCCGGTCTGCCGGGCGCGGGCGAGGGCTGGCACGAGCAGGCCCACATCGAGTCGCCGCGACCGGTGCCGATCTACATCGGCGCGATGGGCCCGAAGATGCTCGAACTGGCCGGGCGGCACGCCGATGGCGCGCTGCCGCTGTGCCTGCCGCCGCGCCACGTGCTCAACGCGATGGAGCAGATCGGGCGCGGGGCGAAGGCGGGGGGCCGCACCCTGGCCGAGCTGGACGTCGCCGCGTGCGTCTGGTGCTCGCTCGACGAGGACCGCGAGCGCGCCCGCCGGGCCCTGGCCAGGTTCATCGCCCGCTACAGCGGCTCGCTGTCGGCCGACGCGCTCGCCGCCCACGGCCTGGACCCGGAGGAGTTCGCCCGGACCCAGGCGCTGGTGGACGAGGGGCGCCTGGACGAGGCGACCCGGGCGGTGCTCTCCTCGTCGTCCATGCTCAGCCTGGGCATCGTCGGCGGGGCCCGCGACGTGCTGGAGCAGTGCGAGGCGCTGCTCGCCGCGGGAGCGCGGCACATCTCCTTCGGCCCGCCGCTCGGCCCCGACCCCGCCCACGCGATGCGGATCTTCGGGGAGAGCGTGCTGCCCAGCCTGCGCGCCCAGGTGGCGCCGTGACCGCAGGGCCGCTGGCGGGGCGGGTGGCGCTGGTCGCGGGCGGGACCGGCGCGATCGGGAGGCACGTCGCCACCGGGCTCGCCGCGGCGGGTGCGGCGGTGGCCGTGCACTGCCACCGCTCCGCGGGACCGGCCGCCGAGATCGCCCGGGAGTGCGGCGGCCTGGCCGTGTGCGCGGCCCTGCCGGGGCCGCGATCCGCCGACCGGCTCTTCGCCACCGTGGAGGCCGAGCTGGGACCGGTGACGATTCTCGTCAACGCCGCGGAACCGGCCGGTGCGGCAGGCGTCGCGGCGGTGGCGGACGTCGAGCCGGGCACGCTGGAACGCCACCTCGACGGCGTGCGCGCCCACCACGAGCTGTGCCGGCGGGCCCTGCCCGGCATGCGGGCGGCGGGCTTCGGCCGGATCGTTTTCGTTTCCGGGGCGCTGATGGCCCGGCCCATGCCGGGCATGGGCGCGTACGCGGCGGCCAAGGCGGCGGCGTCGGCGCTGACGCGTTACGTCGCCGCCGAGGAGGGCAGGAACGGGATCACGGCCAACGTGGTGGCCCCGGGCCGGGTGGCCGAGCCGGACGCCGCCGAGCCGGACGATCCCGCGCTGCGGGAGCTCTCGGAGGCGCTGCGGCGGCGGATGGCGCTGCCGCGCTTCCCCGCGCCGCGCGAGGTCGCGCGTACGGTCGTGGCGCTGATACTCCCGGAGTTCGACCAGGTCACCGGGCAGACGGTCTGGCTGACCGGCGGCGAGTTCACCGGCTGAGCGGCGCGGACGGCTCGCGGGTGTAGACGCGCACCTCGCCCGTGAGGTCTCCCGGGGCCGACCAGAGCGCGAAGTCCATCCCCCACTCGCGCAGCCGGGCCTCGCCGCCCGAGCCGGGGTGCCCGCCGCCGGTCAGGTCCCAGCCGATCGCGCAGCCAGCGCCCCTGGCCGCGGCCGTGATCGAGGCGAGGTCCGCCTCGCCGGCGGGCGCGGGCAGCCACGCGGCGGCGTACTCGTGGCCGTACTTGCGCAGGAAGTCCGCGATGTCGGCCGGGCGTGGGCCGGGCTCTCCCGGGCGCGGGTGCAGTCGCGCCAGCCGGCGCGGGGGTGGCTGGCCGTGTGCGGTGAGGGTGTCGGCGGCGGCGGCGGCGACGTCGTCGTCGGCGCACCCGCTCGACAGCACGATGCCCAGGCGGAGCCCCTTGGGCCGGTAGTACGCCGCGAGCAGCCGTCGCAGCAGGATGATGTGGCGATCTGGCACATCCCGCAGCCTAGCCATGATGATAGACAGTGCACAATACTGCCTTGTAATCTATTGATGCGCCCCCTGAGGGGCCACTGCGAAAGGAGCCGCGGATGGGCATGTCGCCCCCTGGGCCCAGCTCCGTACCCGTCGACTCGGCCCTGCTGCGCGAGGTGATGCGCCGCTTCGTCACCGGCGTGGCGATCGTGGCCACGGTGGACCAGGACCGGCCCTACGCCGCGTCGGTCAACTCGCTGACGTCGGTGTCGCTGGAGCCGCCGCTGATCCTCGTCTGCCTCAAGATCGGCTCGAACACCTGCGCGGCCATCGAGCGCAGCGGCCGGTTCAGCGTGTGCGTGCTCGCCGAGCAGCACGAGGAGCACTCCCGGCGCTTCGCCGGATCGCAGCCGGCCGTGGACGACCCCGCCTTCGAGCTGGTGGACGGCCTGCCCGTGATCCGCGGCGCGCTCGCGGGCATGATCTGCGAGGTCGAGTCCACCCAGCGCAAGGGCGACCACGTGATCGTCATCGGCCAGGTCGTGCGCACCCACCACGAGCACGACACGCCGCTGCTGTTCTTCAACAGCGGTTACCACCGGCTGGCGTCCGGCGAGCCGGCCTGAGCGGGCGCGCCAGGCCCGCTCTCGCCCGCCTCACGTACGGGTCAGCTCGCGGAAGTGGGTCGCGGCCGGCTCCTTGAGCCGGCCCAGCGCCTCCCAGTAGACCGCGATCGCCTCCCGGCGCGCCTCGGCGTGGGTCGCCCACTCCTCGGGCAGCTCGGGGTCGATGTCGGCGAACGAGCGAAAGGCCTGCATCATCTCGGTGCAGGTGACGAACGCCTCCTGCGGCGACATCCGCGGCGGCCGGGTCAGCGGGGCGTACTTGGCGGCGAAGCGGCGATAGCGCTCGGCGACCTCGTCGAGCTGCCACAGATGGCCGAGCAGCGGCCCCGAGGCGACGTCCCCCGAGGGCGAGGCCCGGAAGATCGTGACGGCGTCGGCGATGCCCAGCTTGTCGACCAGGTCGGTCACCTCAACCGCGTAGTCGCGCGGTGAGGCCCACATGCCGTCCTGCAGGAGCCCGAAGCCGTGGAAGCGGAGCTGGCGCACGAAGTTGGACCGTTCGGCCTTGCGGCTGTCGGGCAGCGTGTGCCAGACGAGCGTCCAGGACGTGGCCGTGCTGGGGCGCTCGCCGAGCGAGGAGATCCGCTCGTCGCCGTCCTCCAGCAGATGCACGCTCCGCTTGGTCAGCGTGTAGTAGACGTACCGCCCCTTGCGGTGCCGCTCGGCCAGGTCGCGCTGGACGAGGCGCGCCAGCGCGATGCGGGCCGCCGCGGTGCTGATCCCGAAATGGTCGAGCAGGGTGACCAGGCCACCCGACCACACCGGCGCCGTGCGAGGCTCCAGGAAGGCGCCGAAAATCGTCAGCAGCAGGCTCTGCGGCTGCACGTCGAAGAGATCATCACCATCTGTACGCAAGCTTCGATGTTACCATGCGGTTTCTTCGCTTCCCGGGCCAGCGCGGGGCGTTGAGTCCGGTCAGGGGGCGGCCGGCGATCGGAGCGGCACCGGCGCGACCCTGATGGCGACCAGCCGCTCGTAGATCTTCACCCGGTGTTCACAGAAGCCGGCGGATGGCGTTGGCGATCACCGGATGCACGGTGAACCGCTCCTCCAGCCAGGCCAGGGTGGTCTGAGCCGCCTGCCTGTTGCGCTCGTATCCCGGGACCATCTCACCCAGCGGCAGGACGTCCGGCGAGTACGCCTGCTCCACCCGGCGGCTGAGCTCGAATGGGTCGCGGTGCCGCACCTGAGCAGAAGTGAGGTTCAGCAGAGCGATCACCCGGTCGATGGCGTACGACTGGATGAAGCGGGCCGCGGTCAGGCTCACTGCTCACGCCGACCTTCGCCCCGCCGCACGCGGAGACTA
>NZ_JBEXUE010000642.1:0-4723 GCF_040614275.1 Streptosporangium sp. NPDC006013 | reverse complement strand
CGGTCTCACAAACATCTGGTGAGGAAACCGCCCAGCTCCGCGACGTCAGCTTGATACACACGCTCCGTTACCACCGAAAGTGAGCCAGAGCCGTTAACTGGACACCCCCTGAAGGCAGCACAGCGACACGGGAGTGTCAGTGGAAGCGCTGCTGTCGGCTTCCGATACCTCCGAGTATCGGAAGCCGAACCCCGAATGACTTCCGATACTCCAGCCTGCTGAGGTCTCCAACACCCTGGAACCACTTCCGATACTGCAAGGCCTGATCGGCTGGGCCGCGATGGGCCCGTCGCCATCAAAGAGTGTGACGGGCGTCACCGAAACTCTCCTGGCGCGGTGAGGTGCCGCGCGAGCTGTCCTCTCGGGAACTGGAGGAGATCAAGGCCCCCGGCCAAGCCGAGTGAGCCTCATCGCCGCAGGGCTTGTACGGCCTCCGGGGATGCCTCGACCACGATGGTGTGGTAGCTCTCGATGCGCGAGACGATGGCCTCGCGCGGCCCCTGCCGCCAATCCCGGCTGGAGTAGAAGGCTTCCTCCTGCTCTCGGTGCGCCTCGAGCGAGCTGAAGGTGCGGATCAGGTATGCCTCCTCGTGACCGTCCTCCTCCACCAGCGACGCACCGCAATCGATCACATCAATGCCATATTTCTTCACCAGTGGTACGGATTCCTCGCGCATCACCCGGACGAACTCGGCGCGAGTGCCAGGCCTAAGGCGATAGGTGCGAATTTCAAGGATCATGGCGGGAGGCTAGCCCCAAACAGTGGCATCCTGTGTCAGTTGGACCGGGGGGGCGTCGTCGGCGTCCTCGGGGGCATGGCATGGGCGGCGCGCTGTCCGCCCTGCTCACGAGGTTTTCGATCTCGCCATGGCCGGAATTATCCGTACCTGGGGTGCCACCGGAATATGGCAGAAACAGGCCACGAGCTGAGGTAGCAGCTCGTCAGCGGTGGTCGCGGCGTCGTCGTGCTGCGCGGATCTCGGCGTCGGCGACGTCGTCGTTCAGGAGTGTGTAGAGCTGGGTGGTCTCGATGGAGACGCCGGCGTTGATGAGTTCGGTGGCGTGGGCGTGGCGGAGTTGGTGGATGTCGATCTCGACCCCGGCCGCTTCGCAGTAGTTCTCCCACCGGTGGTGGGCGGCGTCGTAGGACAGGGGTCCGCCGGAGCCGTTGATGCCGGCGCGGAATGCGGGCCCGTACCGGTAGCCGGTGCGGATGAGGTAGAGCTTGAGGAGGGCGACGTAGCCGCGGTCATCCAGGAGCACGGTGCGGGCGGTTCCGCCTTTGCCGTGGATGCGGACGTGTTCGTCGTCTTGGCGCAGGTCGAAGTCGTCAGCTGGGTGGCGGGCGGCGGCGCTTGCGTGATTCTGATGCCGACGATGAGGAGTGACAAGCCAGCGGAGGGGGCAGTCGAATCAAGAGCGGCGAGGCATAAGGTAGCTCTCATGTTCCGTGATGAGGATCTTGCCCTGCTCGCACGGCCGCTGTACGCCTTCCTCACCGTTGCACCACGCGGTGAACGCTGGCCCACGCCGCGCCCGGTGTGGTTCGAGGTAGCCGACGACGGCGATCTGCAGATGTTCTCCGTCCCGGAGGCGCCGAAGCTCGACCGTCTCCGGGAGCACCCCCGTGCTTCCGTCGTCGTCGCGGCTCCATCTGGTGAGCCCGAACACTGGGTGGCGGTGGAGGGTTCGGTCACTCTCCACGATCAGGGTGGCGCCGAGCTCGCTGCTCGTCTCGCCGAACGATACTGGGACATGAACGACCCGAACCACCAGAGGTTCCTCGATGAGTGGCGTGTCAGGGGCGTGGTGCGCATCGTCGTTCACCCAGAGGTGGTCAACCGCTTCTCCGCCTGACAGGTGACAGCCGGCTTGCCGCCGAGGCGGCCGATCCGGGCACCGCCGCGACGCTGTCAGGGGTTCCAGTAGTAACGACGCAGGAAACAACGGATATGCAGGTCAGCGGCCCCCTTCCAAGCTGTGCCCGAAGGTTCTTAAGGGAGCTCTGACCTGCGTATCCGTTGAAAATTTCGCCGATACTACCGGGACCCCTGCGCGCCGCCGCCCCCGACGGGTTCCGGCTGCTGTTTCGCCACGCCGCCCGCGAGCCCGGCTTCCGCGACCTGATCGACTTCATCACCGCCGCCTCCCGCGAGGCTGCCCACCGCAACCTGATCCCCGCCTTCACCCTGGAAGCCGTCATCGCCTGGCTGGACGCCGGCCAGCCCGACCCCGGCCAGGCCGCCGACCGCATCGCGGCGGCCGTGCACGGCGTGATGGCCGCCGCTCAAGGCCACTGAACGCGGGAAAGCCGTCGGCCCGTCCTGGTTGGCTGTCGTGCATGACCACGGTGAACCAGGAGCGGGGGCATGACGAGCATCCGAACGAAAAGTCCCGCTAGCAGAGCAAAGTTGAGCGGCTTGCCGTGACTTTCCGTTCGGATGCGCTTCGCCGGAAGGTTTCCACAGGTCATAAGCCATGCAGGGCGAGGTTAGTGGGGCTGCGAGGCGCTGACTGCGGACGCGAAAGTGATCCACGACGGGAGCGCGATGGCGTCGACGACGTCCACCGCCATGGCTTGCTTGAGCACCCCCTCGGCGAGCCAGTCGGCGAGAAATCCACTCGTCCTCGGCCACCAGTATCGGCCGGCCTGTCGTTAAGGAGGCTGCTACCGAGTACACGCAAGCGGTGTTAGCGCAGGTAGAAGGCGCCGGAGTTTCGATCGTCGGAGCGCTCGATAGCCAGCGCGGCCGGCTGGCCCTGCCGGACTACAGATTGCTGATCAGGTGGATGGGCTGACCGTCCTCTTTACGCGTGATGCCGATGGCGGGCGTCTGCGACCTAGACCAAACCCTCCTCCGACATCGGCCGCTCCTCATGCGCTGCTACGCCCTCGGCGACGCGAGCACACGCCAGAGACCCAATACGGCCAGCAGGGACGCCGCGCCCGCCGCACCGACGACCAGGCCGGGCGCTGCCACCTCGCCCAGCGCCCCGCCGCCGGCCGCGAACAGCCCCTGCAACGTCATGGTCCCGGTCAGCGCCAGCCCGAAAGCCTGGCCTCGGTTCGCCTCCGGCACCGCCTCCAGGAAGCGCCGGGCCAGCCCCAGCTGGTACGCGACCCCGAACCCGGACACGGCGAGCAGCAGCGCCGCGGTGACCGGCCCGGGCGAGAGCACGAACCCGAGCAGCGGCGCGCCGAGCAGCAGCGCCAGCGGCCCGGCCAGCCGTTCCCTTCGTTCCGGAGTGACCAGCCGGCCGATCACGAGGTCGCCGATGAGCATGCCGAGCGCCACGGCGGTGAACAGCAGCCCGGCCGAGTCCGGCATGCCGATCTGGACGGAGTACGGGACGAGCACGCCCTCGGCGCCGACCACGAGCGCGGGCGGCAGCCACTGGGCCAGCAGCAGCGAACGGATCGCCGGCCGGCGCAGCAGTTCGCGATTGACGCGCCAGGTCTCGCGTACCGCGTACCCTGCGGCCGTGCCGCGGCGCGGCTGCTCGGCCAGCCGCAGGCGCAGCAGCGCGGCGGACAGTAGGCAGCTCGCCACGGTGATCCAGAGCGCGCCGTACGGGCCGAGCGCCGCGATCAGCATCCCGCCCACGGCGAAGCCGAGCACCTGCGTGCCGCCGGCGGCCATGGAGAACACGGCCCGGCCGAGCACGTACCGGTCGCCGTCGAGCAGTTCGGGCAGCAGCGCGCTGCGCGCCGCGGAGGCGACCGCGCTGGGGATGCCGGTGACGAACACCAGCACCAGCGTCGCGGTGGGGGAGAGCAGCCCGGCGGCGAGCATAGCGGCGACTGCGGCGCGGACCAGGTCGTAGCCGACCATCACGGCCCGCGGCGGCCACCGGTCGGCGTACGCCAGCAGCAGCGTGCCGCCGAGGGCGTAGGGCAGGAAGCCGGCGACGTAGGCCAGCGCGGCCAGCAGGGGCGAGCCGGTGCTGGCGTAGACGGTCACCGAGAGCGCGAGCATCTTCACCGTCTCGCCGCCGAGGAAGAGCGTGTAGCCGGTGAACAGCACGCGGAACTGGCGTACCGCGAACACCTCGCGGTAGGTGGCCCGTGCCGGTGCAGCCTGGAGTGTCGTCATGCGGGCCAGTCTCGGGGCGGTGCAGGCGGAGGCGTTAAGCTTTCGCGTGGAGGCGAAAGATGCTTGCCATCGAAGTCGGGCCGGTCGACGTGGCGCACACCCGCTATGCGATCTCGCCGCTGGGTGAAGCAATGAACGCGCTGCGGGTCGCGGCGGGCAAGCAGCCGGCCGGGCCGCTGCGGCCCTGGGCGGAGCGCATCGCACCGCAGTACGCGCGACTGCTCTGCGAGACGCCCGCGGTCGGGGCGCTGACAACGCTGTTCCGCCGCGGCGGCTACAACGCCGACTTCATCCATCCTCCGCCTTCGGGCCCCGGCGACGACTTCGCCGTCGAACTCGCCGTGGTGCGGGCGACCTCGCTGCGCCAGGTTCGCGCGGAGATCGCCCGCAACCTGGTCGGGCTTCGTACGCCGCCGCGCCACGTCCAGCGGATCCTGGCCGCCCCGGACGTGCTCGCCCGACTTTCGGACGCGATCGAGGCGACCTGGCACGCGCTGGTCGAGCCCGACTGGCCGCGGCTGCGTACGGTGCTGGAGCGCGACCTGGTGCACCGCGCCGGGCACCTCGCCATGTTCTTCTTCGCCCGGTAGGCACGCCGCTCCTGGACATCCTTGCGGCCCGCCCACTCG
>NZ_JBEXUE010000641.1:0-4761 GCF_040614275.1 Streptosporangium sp. NPDC006013 | reverse complement strand
GATGAACCCTCGGCCCATCAGATAGCGCACTGCGGTCTGAGCCGACAGACGCGCCTTCCGACGTCGCAAGAGCCGCCAGCCCATTCCTGCGCTTGAGCGAGATCGTCCAGAACACGAGCAGCGGGGGCGTCGCTGTCACCTCAACCTAGGTAAACCGGCAGCAAGGCGAACGACGCCGGACCTTGCCGAGCTGGTTGTCCGCGATCCCGTTGGTGATAATCCCGGCTCGCAGACCCTCGGACCACAGCTGCGACGGTCCGTCCAGGGCCTCGCGGCGGCACTCGACGAGGTGATCCATCCGTCGCGACAGCCAAGCACGGGAGGCTCCATAACTACCCACCTCACGAGGAGCATCTGAGCCTGAGGCGCCCGCTCCAGGAGAGCACGGTCTACAAAAGCCACATGGTTTATGTATTGCAAACAAAGGAATATTTCCTCTTATTTCCGCCTACGAACTAAGCGATCTACCTTATTGTGCGAGCAAGTTGGCGGAAGCGAGATGGATTGCATTGCATTCATACGTTAAATTGCGGATACATCCGAATCTGAGACCATTCCCCGAGACCACGTCGGCAGAGAGGGTCACGACCGGGGAAAACCATTTCGGATTCACTCGAAGGGCGCGTGCTATGGCGGTATATGTCTATCGGTGCCCGTGCTGCTCTGAAATTGAGATCACCTTTCCGATCGGCACCGCACCCGCTGCGGTGCCGTGCCCAGACTGCGGCGCGGCCTCGGTTCGGGCGTTCTCAGCGCCGATGCTCGCGCGTACTCCGGCCGCCGTGTCCCCCCGGTTGCAGCGCGCGGAGCGCAGCGCCTTCGAGCCCGAAGTCGTCACGTCCCTGCCGCAGCGCCGTACCGGAGGTGCGACGGTCGCCCATCCCGCTACCAGTCGCCTGCCGCGGCCGTGACCGTCTCGCAGCGCCGAAAGGAATCCAGCCGTGCCAGAGTTGATTTTCCCGCTCGACTCGAAGAGGAAGTTCACCGACCAGGTCAAGATCGGTCACAACCGTTGGCACCCCGCGATCCCGCCTGTGGCATGGGTCAAACCCGGCGACAGCTTCCGGGTCCACTGCCGGGAGTGGTTCGACGGTGCGATCCACAACGACGACTCCGCCGAGGACATCCGTGACGCCCCGTTGACGACGGTGCACGCGCTCAGCGGCCCGTTCGCGGTCGAGGGGGCCGAGCCGGGCGACCTGCTGGTCGTGGACATCCTCGACCTGGGGCCCATCCCCCAGGAGGACAGCGGCCCGCTGGCCGGTCAGGGCTGGGGTTACACCGGGATCTTCCCCACCAAGAACGGCGGCGGGTTCCTCACTGAGCAGTTCCCCGACGCCTACAAGGCGATCTGGGACTTCTCCGGCCAGACTGCCACATCACGTCATATCCCAGCGGTGTCGTTCACCGGCATCACCCACCCCGGGCTCATGGGCACCGCGCCATCGGCGGCGCTGCTGTCGAAATGGAACGCGAGGGAATCGGCGCTGATAGCCACGGACCCGCAGAGAGTGCCGCCGCTGGCCCTGCCTCCCGAGCCCCGGGACGCCGTTCTCGGCTCTGTCTCCCCATCCGAGTTCGACCGGATCGCGGCCGAGGCGGCCCGCACCGCGCCGCCGCGAGAGAACGGCGGCAACCAGGACATCAAGAACCTCACCCGGGGCTCCCGCGTGTTCTACCCGGTGTACGTACCCGGCGCGAACCTGTCGGTCGGCGACCTGCACTTCTCGCAGGGCGACGGCGAGATCACCTTTTGCGGTGCCATCGAGATGGGCGGCTTCATCGACCTGCGGGTCGAAGTCATCAAGGATGGTATGCAAACGTACCGCGTCGGCGAGAACGCCATCTTCATGCCGGGCCGCACCGGCCCTCAGTACAGTGAGTGGCTCGCCTTCTCCGGGGTGTCCGTCACCCTGAACGGCGAGCAGCGCTATCTTGACTCGCAACTGGCCTACCAGCGTGCCTGCCTGCACGCGATCGACTACCTGACGGCGTTCGGCTACAGCCCCGAGCAGGCATATCTACTGCTCGGCGCCGCGCCGATCGAGGGCCGGCTGTCGGGGGTGGTGGACATCCCCAACTCCTGCGCCACCATCTACCTTCCAACCGCGATCTTCGACTTCGACATCCGTCCCGGCGCCTCCGGTCCGCTCCGCGTGCCACAGGGCACCAGCGCACCGCACGCCGGCTTCGACTGAGAACCGCTGCCCGCCCTGTTGGCCCTCAGGACGTAGGAGCAGGCATTTATACAGCTCAACGGCTTAGGTAACCGCGGACCCGTGGGAACCGCGGGAACACCGGGAGTGCGGACGCACGGGCCTCGGCGCCGGGTGCGGCGATCCGCGCGCCCGCGCCTCACACCCCGTTCACTGCCCGTCGATGCGGGCCGTCACGCTCCCGATCCGGTTCCTCCCGTTGGGCGAGTACACGGTTATCCCCTCGCTGTGGAGGTTGACGAACGAGCTGTCGTCCCTGTCGTTCGCGTAGATGTTCTCCGTGTACACGACGCCGTCCTTGGCACTGTCCGTCCCGCCCCGGGATACCTGGATCCCGAACCTGGGGAAGCTGATCCATCCGTCTTCGGTGCTCCTTCCCTGCACCCATCGGGTGTTCACCCCGGTGAGGTCGGCCTTCTCGGCGAACACGGTTCCCCATGCTCCGCTTCCATGGCGCACGTTCAGCCCCTCCTTGGGGAAGCTGATCCATCCGTCATCGGTGCTTCTTCCCTGCACCCATTCGGTGTTCACCCCGGTGAGGTCGGCCTTTCCGGCGAACACCGCCCCCCGTTCCTGGGAGCCGAACGCGCTCCATACGTTCACCGCGCCCTGGGAGAAGGTGATGGTTCCGTCACTGCCGTTCGCCCCTTGCACCCATGGGGTGGTGACACCGGTGGTGACGGTGAGGGTTTCCAGAACGGGATTGCGCACCTGAACGGTCGTGGTGAGGAAGTGCTCCCGCCCGGGCGTGCTGCGGGACGTGGCGGCGAGGGTGTAGGTGGTGGCCCGCCTCGGGGCCGCGGCCGGTGACCAGGAGCGCGCACCCTGGGGGACGGTCTCCTGCCCACCCGGGAACAGGATCCTGTACTCGAAGTCGTCGGACCCCTCCCAGCTCAGCGCGATCGTTGTTCCGGCGTCCACCATGGCGTTGTCCGGGCGGAAGTCGCGCGGCGCCGGAATCTCCTTCGGAGCGGTCTTCACCAGCGCCACCGCCGCGAAGCCGTCGGTCAGGCGCCCGGTCCTGGTTCTGCCGGTGTGCTCGGTCACCCTCAGCACGGCCAGCCCGGCGGCAGCGGTGACGGTGACGTTCTCCAGCGTCAGCACCAGGTGGTCACCGGAGACGAAAGAGGCTTTGCCGCCGGAGGCGGTGACCTGAAAGGAGTTGGAACCCCCTGACCCCGGCTGGACGTTCACCGGCGACCGGGCGCCCGACCGCGTGCCGTACTCACCCCTGGGACTGATCGTGCTGAAGTCCGAGGTGAGATCACCGGCGCCGTTACCGACGGGCACCTCCACCGTGATCGTGGACCAGTACGCCGCCTGCGGCCCGGTGTTGGTGACGAGCAGATACACCGTCCCCGTGGACGGGGACCGCCCGGATGCCGACGCCTCCAGGGGCGCCGGGTCGGTGAGGACGGTGTAGGTCAGCATGGTCATGGTCACGACTCCTTCTCGTGGAGGACGGCGCGGGCCGGCGACCCGCCCACTGCGAGAGGACCGGGCCGGGCAGGCGGCGAGACGGGTGAGGTACCCGGAACCCGCCGCCTGTGACGCGCCGCAGAAGATCACTCCCTCGATCCAAACGTCCGCATTGGAGCGTGACAAGATCACTCAAGGAGGACATAAAAGGGCGAATCAGCGAGGTTCTCAGCGTCTTGACAGGCATCGGGACCATGCCTCACCGGCCGCTCCGCGAATGCCCGTCATCCCGCTGGGCCCCTTACCCGGAGCCACGACAGGCGGCACACCGCACAGGCCGAAAGACGTGGCAAGGCGAGTTCGAAGACGCCCTACGTCGAATCAACCGAACCTCGACACCCTGTCCTCTAGACGGCGATCCCGAATCGGCCCGCAAGGTGGTGAACATCCAGGCGACAGAGGATCACCTCAGCACGACATCTACCCCCTTCTCCTCGAAGACGGTGCGGATGACATCGAAGTAGGTCGAGTTGGCACCCGCTCCCTCGAATGAGAAGGCGAGAGATTTCCGGGCAATGTGCGAATGGTGCCAGACCAGCGTGAAAGGCGCCTCCGCTCCGAAATGCCCACACAGACAGTCGCTCAGCGCGTCGAGATTCCAACCGAAGTAACCACCCGGCCCGTTGACCGCTTCCCCGATCGCCAGGTAGAAGCTCGCCTTGTCGGTGACGTGCGTTCCATCGAGATCGTAGGCGCGTCCCGATGGGCGATCGGGGTGTCCTGTCCGCCAGCGGCTGTTGTGGCGGACGATGGTCAGCCATTCCTCTCTGTCTGTCCCCACGTAGTCGGCCCACTGGTTGATCCGGTCGGGCCTGGCCGTACGCCAACGCTCCCAGACATGCCGTGCACGAGAGGAGGGAGTGTCCTCCCCCCAGCGGGCGACCAGGTCCCCCCGTTCACGGCTGAGCGGCGAGGATCGCCAGTCGATGATCTCGCCCATCCAGAACTCCGCGAGCGGATTCCCTGCCATATCAAGCATCCAGAGCGCCTCCAGCCCCAGCGGATTCCTCTGGCGGTAGCGCTTGGATCCGCTGAGGTGGTCGCGCATCTGCTGGGAGGGAAGGCA
>NZ_JBEXUE010000640.1:0-4766 GCF_040614275.1 Streptosporangium sp. NPDC006013 | reverse complement strand
CGCGCAGGGCGGCGAAGACGTACTCGTCGAGGGCGTAGTTGGTGAGGATCACCACCCGGACTTCGTCGAGCTCGGGATCCTCGCCGATCCTGCGGCCCGCCGCCCGGTCACGACCTCCTCGCCCGCGCCACCCCGCCGCGCCACCCGCCGGCGGCACCGACGAGTGGAGCCCTCGCGAGCTGGAGCTGCTGGCCGTCTGGCAGGACGTGCTCGGCGTCGACACGATCGGGAGGCGCGACGACTTCTTCCTCCTGGGCGGGCACTCGCTGAGCGCGCTGCAGGTGGTCCAGCGCTGCAAGGAGCGATTCGGGGTTCAGCTTCCGGTCAAGGCACTGTTCGTCGCTCCGACGATCGAGGGCCTGGCGAAGGCACTCGCCGTGCCGTGGGCGGACGGCGAGGGAGAGACCGGGGCGGGCGGTCCGCGCCCGGTTCTCGAAAGGAGTGATCTTTCATGACCGAGACGATCCCGGCGGATCAGTGCATGTGGCTGCGCCGGCGGCAGGTGCTCGCCGAGCCTCGGCTGCGGCTGGTCTGCTTTCCCCACGCCGGGGGGTCGCCGAGTTTCTACCGGGGATGGCAGGACCACCTGCCCGAGGACGTCGAGCTGTCCGCCGTGTGCTACCCGGGCAGGCAGAACCGCATCAACGAGCGGCCGATCGACCGGATGGAGCCCCTCGTCGACCACCTCTGCCGGGTGCTCCTCCCCCTGGCCGACCGCCCGCTCGCCCTGTTCGGGCACAGCATGGGAGCCGTGGTCGCGTACGAGGTCGCGGTCAGACTCGCCGGGGAGCACGGGATCTCCCCGGCGTCGCTGCTGGTGTCCGCGCACGCGGCGCCGCACCTGTGCGCGAGCGACGCGCGGCGGATTCCCATCGGTGACGAGCAACTCGCCGAGCAGGCCGCGGCCGCGGATCCGGCGCTGCTGCGCTTCCCCGAGCTGATGGACCTGGCGATGATCGCGTTGCGGGCGGACCACGACCTGCTGCACGCCTACCGGCCCGCCGCCATCCCGAGGATCGCCGCTCCGATCACCGCCTACCTGGGGGCGGACGACCGGCGCGTGAGCCACGACGAGATGCGCGCCTGGAACCGCGTCGCGTCCGCGGGGTTCGAGCTGCTGACCTTCCCCGGGGACCACTTCTATCCGGTGGACGCGGAGGCGGCACTCGTCACCGACATCGTGGCCCGCCTCGGCGACATCGGTGTGCGGCACCGCGAAGACCCGCTCTCCCCCTCCCCGCACGCGTGACCGCCGTGATCGACGACGGCCCGCCGGTACCGCTCTTCGTCCGCCGCTCCAGCGTCTGCCCCCTCGACCCGGCCGAGGAGTTCGCCCGGTTGCGGGCCGAGGAGCCGGTGGTCCGGGTCACCCTCTCGACCGGGGCGAGCGCGTGGATGGTCACCCGCTACGCCGACGCCCGCCGCGTGGTCGCGGACCAGTGGCGATTCAGCTCCAGGGCGGCGGTCGACGGCCCGATCCCGCCGCCGGAGCCTCCGGGAGGGTTCCCGCCGCCGCGTCCCGGCTTCTTCTCGACGTACGCCCCCCGCGAGCACGCGCGCCTCCGGCGGATGCTCAACGCGGAGTTCGGGGCCCGCCGGCTGCGGGCGCTGCGCCCGCGCGTCGAGGCCGTGGCCGACGAGCGGATGGCGGCGATGTGCCGTTCCGGGCCTGGCGCCGACCTGATCGCGGACTTCGCGCTCCCGGTTCCGGCACGGATCTTCCTCGAACTCCTCGGGATCCCCGAGCCCGACCAGGAGGGGCTGCGGCGCAATGCCGACGTCCTCCTCGACTTCACCCCGAGGCCGCTGGAGCAGGCGGTCGCCTTCGCCGAGCTGGACACCTACCTGAGCGCGTTCGTCTCCCGGTGCCGCCGCGATCCCGGCGACGGCGACGGCCTTGTCGGCAGGCTGATCTCGTCGTACGGCGCGGATCTCTCCGACGCCGAGCTGGCCGGGGTCGCCGCCCAGTTGCTGCTCGCGGGGTACGCGACGACGGCCGGCACGATCGGGCTGGGAGCCCTGCTCCTGCTGCGCCACCCCGGCCAGGCCGCGGCGCTGCGCGCCGGTTCGGCCGACGTGGACCGCGCGGTCGAGGAGATGCTCCGCCATCTGTCGGTGGTCTCCTTCGGCAAGGTCTTCACCGCCGAGGAGGACGTCACGGTCGGCGGCCAGGAGATCCGGGCGGGGGAGTACGTCCTGTGCTCCCTGCCGTCGGCCAACCGTGACGCCGTCCTGGGGCCCGACGCCGACCGGTTCGACATCACCCGCGAGCCGCTGCCCCATCTCGCCTTCGGGCACGGCGCCCGTTACTGCCTGGGCGCCGAGCTGGCCAGGCTGGAACTACGGGTCTGCGTTCCCCGCCTGCTGAACCGCTTCCCCGGCCTGCGGCTGGACGTCCCGTTCGAGGAACTCCGGTTCACCCCGATGAACGCGGCCTACAGCCTCGAATCACTGCCGGTGTCCTGGTAGCCGGTGAGCCGGATCAGCATACGGAGGAAAGATGCCCAGCACGCCGTATCCCACGACGGGTTCCTACGACTACCTGGCCTCATTGACGGAGAAGGTCGGCGGGCTCGACCTGCACTACGGCTACTGGTCGGGACCCGACGACGACACGCCGATCGAGGAGGCCACCGACCGGCTGACCGGGGTCGTGGTCGACCGTCTGGACGCGCGGGCCGGTGAGCTGGTGCTGGACGTGGGCTGTGGGAACGGGCGTCCCGCGGTGACGGTGGCGGAGCGCACCGGGGCGCGGGTGACGGCGATCGACGTCGACGAGCGGGCGCTGGAACGGGGGAGGGCGTGGGCGCGCGAGCGGGGCGTGGAGCCGCTGGTCTCCTTCGAGCGGTGCGACGCGCTGGCCATGCCCTACCCCGACGATGCGTTCGACGCGGTACTGGTCTTCGAGTCGACGCCGCACTTCGCGCCGGAGCCGCTCTTCGCCGAGCTCGTCCGGGTGCTGCGGCCCGGTGGCCGGTTGGTGGTGGAGGCCCCGTGCCTGCACGTTCCCGTCACCGACGACCTGCGGCCTCGGCTGGCGACGTACTTCGAGATGTTCCAGGTCCACTCCATCGAGCAGGCCGGGGCGTACCTGGAGATCCTGCGCGCGGCCGGTCTCGGCGTCGACGCCGTCGAGGACCTCACCGAGCACACCGAGCCGTTCTACCGGCGGATCCTGGAGCGGCTCGACGCCCATCGCGCGGAGCTGGCGGCCGAGTACGGCGCGGGGACCGTGGCCTGGATCCGCGACGGCATCGCCGACTGGGCCACGATCCCCTCGGGCAGCGTCCTGATCACCGCCCGCGGGCCGAACCGTCCCGCCTCAGCGGACGGGGTCGAAGTCCCGTAGGGCCACGGGCTGCTTTCCGGTGGTGATCTGCTCGGCCAGCATGCGACCGGTGACCGGCCCGTGGGTGAATCCCCACATGCCGTGGCCACCGGCGACGTACCTGCCGGGGGCGCGGGTGGCGCCGATCAGCGGCCTGCCGTCGGGGGTGACGGGGCGCGGACCGACCCAGGTGTCGGTGCGCTCCTCCCAGGAGACGCCGCTGAGCAGCGGCCGGGCGGACGCGATGATCGCGTCGACGCGCCTCTGGTACAGGGGGGCGTCGGCGTCCCGGAACTCCATCGTGCCGGCGACGCGCAGCTTGCCCTGGTAGGGCGTGCAGGCCACCCGCACGGCGGGCAGGTAGATCGGCCCGGGCACGGGCTCGTCCGTCGGCACGGTGAACGAGTAACCGCGTCCGGCACGTACCGGCACCCGGACGCCCCAGGAGGCGCCGAGCTGGTTCAGCCAGGCGCCGGTGGCCAGCACGACGGCGTCGGCGCTGACGGAGTCCCCGTCACTCGACCGGACGGCGATCCCGCCGGAGTGGGAGTAGACGTCGATCACCCGGAAGCCGGACCGGATCGTGGCGCCCCGGGCGACGACGGAGCGGGCGAGTGACCGGGTGAACTCTCCGGGGTCGACGTAGCGCTGCCCGTCCAGCCGGATCCCGGCCCGCGCGCGCGAGGAGAGCTGCGGCGCCTGCCTGCCGAGATCGTCACCCTCGAACGCGCTGTACTTGATCTCCAGGCCGGACTCGTTGATGCGCTGGAGCTCGTGCAGGAGCGCCACCGCCTGCCGCGGGGTCTCGAAGGCGGCCATGATCGGGGCCTCGACCGTGGGGGCCTCGACGCCGTTCGCGGTGAGCACGTCGAACGCCTCCAGGCACTCCTCGTTGAACGGGAGGTTGGCCCGTACGGCACGGCCCCAGGACTTCCAGCTGCAGTTCATGGCGAACCGGGTGAGGAACGACAGCAGCGCCGGGTCGGGAGTGGCCGGTATGTGCAGCGGGGCGCTCGGGTCGAGCAGGGAGCGCAGGCCGTAGCGGAGGATGCCGGGCTCGTTCAACGGGATGGCCAGCCCAGGGGAGAGCCAGCCCGCGTTGCCCCACGACGCGCCCGCGGCCACGTCGTCCCGGTCGACGACCGTGACCTCCACGCCGCGCTCCTGCAGGAACCAGGCGGTGGACAACCCCACCACGCCGGCGCCGATCACCACTGCCGTACGTGGCCCACCGTCGATGCCCATGACCATTTTCTCCGTTCTGACACTCGTTGCCTGTTTCGAGCATCGCTGGCATGGACAGAGAACGGTGTGTGCGTTTCGGACAAGCACAATGGTGCGTTTTGTCGTGCGGTGACAAGCGCCGGGAGCTGGGCCCCGGATCCGGCGCCCACCGCGGCTCCCTCCTCCGCCCCGCGAGGCACCGGCCGGCCGGTGC
>NZ_JBEXUE010000639.1:0-4788 GCF_040614275.1 Streptosporangium sp. NPDC006013 | reverse complement strand
CGTTGCCGCCGCCGCGGTGCACGCAGTACAGGAAGTTGTTGTAAACGGCCAGGGCAGGGCCGTCGGCGCTGCGATGGGCGGGGAAGGCGATATTGCACCGGGCCCTCCCGTCCCCCAAGGTCCTCCACGGGCGTCCGGCCGGATGACGGGCCGCGTTCGGGTGGCACTGCCCTGACAGCCGGGAAGCCCGATCCGGCCCGCCCAGGGGTGAGATCCGAAACCGGATTCCCTCGCTTAACGATCTCTTAGCGTGCCCCTATCAAAATCTCCGCAAATCTTGATCCATGAAGCGAATCACCAGAATCACCGTCGGAACCCTCGCAACCGCCGCCCTGCTGACCGCTGGGGGCGGCGTCGCCCTCGCCGCGCACCAGACGGACAGCACGGCGATCACCTCCACCACCACCATCGCCGCCGGCACGACCGCGGCGGACATCTCCTCCCGCAAGGCCGTACAGATCGCCAAGAAGCGCGTCCCCGGCGCGCGGGTGACCAAGGTCGAGCGCGAGTGGGAGCACGGCCAGCGCGCCTGGAAGATCGAGCTGCGCAAGGGCGCCTGGGAGTACGACGTCTACGTGTCGGCGCGGACAGGGAAGATCATCAAGTTGAAGCGCGAGTACGACGACTGATCAGCAGGCCTCGAGTACGGCCTGCATGGCGTCCTTCTCCGCGGGCGTCACCCACAGGCCGTACTTGACCTTCACCTTGATCTGGCGCTCGACGTAGGGGCACCGGTAGGCGTGGCGCGGCGGGAGCCAGGTCGCCGCGTCACCGGCGCCCTTCTGGCTGTTCAGCGGCCCGTCGACGGCCAGCAGGTTCAGCGGGTCGTTGGCCAGTTCCTTGCGCTTGGTCTTGGTCCACCCCTGGGCACCCTTCTGCCAGGCATCGGCGAGCGCGACCACGTGGTCGATCTGCACCGCCGAACTGGTCCGTGTCCCACGCTCGAACTTGATGGTCTTACCGCTGTAGGGGTCGTCGAGAATGCCGGACTGCACGATGCAGTCCTTGCCGCCCTCCTTGAAAGTCTCATCCTTCAGGTCGCGGATGAGAATGTCGTTGCGGGTGTCGCAGCCGTTCTTGTCGACGTCCGACCACGCGGGCCCGAACTCGGCACGGTCGAAACCGGTCATCGAGGCGCGACCCTTGACCTCAAGCTTCTTCAGATCCTGGAGCGCCTCGGACGCGGACTGCCCGCCGCCGGAGGACTTCGTACCGTCGTCCGGACCGCCCGGAATCGGACCGCAGCCCACCACCGTGAACGCGATCGTCGCGATGACCATCCCTCGTGCCAGCGCAGCCCGCACTATGCCACCTCTCCCGCGCGTTCACTACCTATGAAGCGGCAAATTATTCCAGATACCTCCTTCAATCCTAAAAGCCTCAAGCGGTCTGCGGGAGACCGGGAGGCTTTTCGGCGCGTCAATCTGCACCTTAACCACGTCTCACATCTGACCTGCACAAATGCATTGCGAGCACCAGCCCGCTGGAAGCACGCCTCGGAATTTTTACTCAACGCGACTATCGACTGCGTAAAGTAACGATGCTCTAATGGCCAAGAGTGCTCACGATGGGTGAGCAAACAACTACGAAGAGGATTCGCATGGGTAAGATCTCATCGCGTCATCCCCACCTCGCACGGACCGCGACAGGACTGTTCACCACCGCGGCCGCCCTGCTCCTGGCCTCCACCGGCTCCACCGCGGCGGCCGCTCAGCAGGCCTCCAGCCTGCCGCCGAGAGTGGTCCAGCTCGCGGAGAACGCGAGCTGCCCCTTCAACAGTCTCTGTCTCTACCGCGACTACGGCTTCAACGGACCGGGATACAGCATCCCCGCGGGCTACCCGACCGATCTGAACAACGTGCCGATGCCGGGCGGGGTGGGCGGCTCCTCCACCGCCGCGAACAACGTCTCGTCATGGATCAACAACACCGGCTACTACGTCCTGCTGATCGACTACGAGGGCGAGGAGCGCACGCTGTATCCCGGCAACTCCTTCGAGGAGCCCCCCGAGACCAACGACAGCGTCGACGCCGTCGACTGGCGCTACTGACCCCGCCCCCCTTTCTTCTCCCCGCGCGCCCGCCCGTCCGGGCCTCGGGGAGAAGGTCTCCGCGCCCGCCCAGGTCAGGTGATCAGGATCCCGCCGTCGACCGGGATCACCGCACCGGTGACATACGAGGCGGCGTCCGAGGCGAGAAAGATCGCCGCCGCGACGAGTTCGGCCGGATCTCCGGGGCGCTTCATCAGCACCCGGTGCTCAAACTGCCAGGCCAGGTAGCCCTCCGCGTACTGGTCGGTCATCTCCGAGGCGAAGAAACCCGGCTCGACGCAGTTGACCCGGATGCCGCGACGTCCCGTCCACTGCTGGGCGAGGTCACGGGTGAGGCCGACGACCCCCGCCTTGGACGCGCTGTAGGCGGCCTGCGGCAGCCCGGCGGTCGTCTCGCCCAGGATGCTGCCGACGTTGACGATCGAGGAGCCGGGCTTCATGACCCTGGCGCAGGCCTGCGCCATCCAGTAGGTGCCGTGCAGGTTGATCTCCACCACCTGCCGGAACTGCTCGGGCGTCTCCCTCAGCGCCGGGACCGCGGTGCCCACACCCGCGTTGTTGATCAGGATGTCCACCGCACCCAGTTCGGCGACCGCGGCTTCGGCCAGGGCCTGACAGTCCTCTGGCTTGACCACGTCGGTGACGAGGGCCACGCATCGCCTGCCGGTCTCCTCGACCAGGGCGCGGGTCTCCTCAAGACGGTCCTTCCTGCGAGCGCCGATCACGATGTCCGCACCCGCCTCGGCCAGGCCCCTGGCGAACGCGACGCCGAGCCCCGAGGACGCGCCGGTGACGATCGCGACCTTGCCGTCCAGCCGGAATCGGTCCAGCATTTAATCCTCCCCAGTTCGCCCACATGCCGAACAAGATTCTAATGACCAAGAAAAGAACCGCCCGTGAGGGGCCTCCTCACGGGCGGTGCGGTTTTCCGGGCTCAAGGCTCCGGGCGGCGCCGCGGGCTTCGGGAACGGCCCGCGGCGATCCGTCCTACAGGCCGTACTCCTTGGTGATCCGCTCGTGCCGCTCCACCTCGACATCGACGGCCTTGGCCAGATCGAGCCAGGCCAGCGGGTGCACCCAGCGCTCGGTGGCGTCGTCCAGGAGCGCGTCGAGCTCGACCGGGCTGATGTCCGGCGGGACCGCGATCCAGCCGAACACGCCGGGCAGCGGCTCGCCCGTGGTCGGGTGGGTCACGGTGTAGTTGTCGTCGCTGTAGACCCACATCGGCCAGCCACGCTCGGCCATGACCTCGTTGAACTCCGTCCAGTCGGCCTGGCTGGGCGCGGCACCGTCGAAGAACCAGCTGGTGTAACCACCGGGGCGGAGCATGCTCACCGCGGCGAAGGGCGGGACGAACTTCTCCTGCTCCTCGGCGCTCTCCGGAATCGGCTCCAGCAGCTGCGGCTCGAAGACGACCAGGTCACCGGCGTTGTACTCCATGCCGGGAGGCTGGGGGATGGCCAGACGCGCCGTCGCGGGGCCCGTGCGCACGCTCAGGACCTGACGCTGGCTGCCGTCGGGGGCGGGGAGGATGATGCGCACCAGGCCCATCTCCTCCTCGATCGGTCCCTCGCCCGACTGCAGCGGAATCCCGATCCTGGCGGCGCCCAGGCGGACGGTCTCCCAGTCTTCGGCGGCCGTCGCCATGACGACCATCCTCCACAGGTCCTGCTGCTCGATCTCCTCGGAGTCGAGGAGATCGCGCAGGATGCCCGCGCCCTTGGCGTTGTCGCCGAGCTGCTGCGCCGCGGCCGACCACAGCCTGGCCGCGTCGATACCGCCGCCGGCGGCGACCGCCGCCTCTCCTTCGACCGCCGCCTGCTCCCAGCGCTCCCGTGCGGTGTGCAGGCGCCCCAGGGCCATGTGGCGCTGCGCGGCGGGCAGCCGCTCGGCCATCTGCTCCAGGCGCTCGTCCTGACGGGCCTCGATCAGCAGGCTGCTGAGGTACGCGGAGTCCTGCGGGTCGGCGTTCTCGATGTCGCCGGACTCGACCAGCATGGTCCAGTAGATGTCGGCACCCTTCGCCGGGTAGCCGAGAAAGCCCAGCGTGGTGGTGTGTCGCCGGGTGCCCTCCACGTCGCGGCCGGACAGCGGGGCCAGCCAGCCCACCCAGCGCTCCGGGTCGGCGTTGAAACCGTCGGCGGCGTCGAAGGAGCCGACCAGCTCGTCCTCGGAGACCGGGGCAGGGAGCGCGGTGGCCTCGTCGGCGGCGGCGCGCAGCGCGGCGATCCGCTCGGCGACGTCACCGGAGTTCCTGAGCTCTCCCGCCGCCGACTCCGCCAGGTCGGCCAGGAGACGGGCCTGCCAGATTCCCTGGCGGGCGACCGCCAGTTGCCCGGCGACGAGCGCCAGCTCGACCCGGGCGCGGTAGCCGCCCATCATCGCGAAGTAGTCGATCCACTGCTTGAGCACCCGGCCCAGCTGCCAGGTGTTGGTGATCTGCGCCGACCCGGCGAGCGCACGGATGGCGTACGACCACTCGACCCAGGCGCGGGGGTGCTCGCCGACCACGTCGAGATCGGGCAGGGCGTCGACGGACTCCTGCACGCGATCGAGGGTCACGAGCACGAGCGCACGGAGCACTCCCTCGCGATACCCCTTGGCCACCGGGTCGTCCGGCTTGAAACCGGCCGCGGCGTCGAGCGCGGTGAGCGCGTCCTCGGCGCGACGACTGGGTGAGATGGCGCGGTCGCGAGGGGGGGCGGTTCGGCCGGACGAGTGGCCTGGATCAGGCATCG
>NZ_JBEXUE010000638.1:0-4819 GCF_040614275.1 Streptosporangium sp. NPDC006013 | reverse complement strand
GCATCCGGAGCCGGGGCCGAACCGGCCGCGGTGGTGATCAGGCGATCTCGGACCGGACCGTCGGTGCCGGGTGGCGGTCCCCGAGGGGGGCGCGCCCGCCCCGGCACGCCTGCCGACGGCGGCCCACTCGCCCTGCGCCCTGGGGGGCAGCAGCCAGATCGCGCCACCGGTTCCCGCGGCGAGCGCGATGGAGGCGAGCACCACGAGGGGCCGGGGCGGGGTGCCGGGCTCGCGGGCCCGGCGAGTGTCGGGACGGTCGGTCGCCACGGGCATGTGATCCCCCTTCCTCAACGACAGGGGCGATCGCTGTTAGTGTCGGATCCGCTACCCGTTGCGTCGAAGGGCAGAACGTTAGCAAGCGTTCCAGCCGCGGCGTGGGCTTTCTGCGGATGCCGTCCGGAGTGCCCGGATAATGGTCGGCATGAAGTTGAGGATCTTCACGGAACCGCAGCAGGGTGCCACCTACGACGAGTTGCTGGCGGTCGCGCTGGCCACGGAGCGGCTGGGGTTCGACGCCTTCTTCCGTTCCGACCACTACATGCGGATCGGAGCGGGCGACCCCGGTGCCGGCTCCACCGATGCCTGGACGACCCTGGCGGGCCTGGCCAGGGACACCTCCACGATTCGCCTGGGCACCCTGGTCACCCCGGCCACCTTCCGGCTGCCAGGGCCGTTGGCGATCAGCGTGGCCCAGGTCGACCAGATGAGCGGGGGCCGGGTCGAGCTGGGCCTGGGCACCGGCTGGTTCGACGCCGAGCACGTCGCGTACGGCATCCCGTTCCCGCCGGTCGGCGAGCGGTTCGGCCGGTTCGAGGAGCAGTTGGAGATCCTGATCGGGCTCTGGACCACACCGGCGGGCGAGACGTTCTCCTTCGAAGGCGCCCACTACCGGCTGGCGGACTCGCCCGCGCTGCCCAAGCCCGCGCAGAGCCCCAGGCCGCCGATCATCATCGGCGGCGTCGGCGCCACGCGCACCCCGCGCCTGGTCGCCAGGTTCGCCGACGAGTACAACGTGCCGTTTCGCACCCTGGACGACACCGCGAAGGCCTTTGACCGGGTCGGCAGGGCATGTGAGGCGGAGGGCAGAGAGCCGGTCGTGCTCTCGGTCGCGCAGACCGTCTGTGTCGGCTCCGGCGACGCGGAGATCGCGCGGCGGGCCGGGGGCATCGAGCAGGACCTCGGCGCCTCGACCGGCCAGTGCACCAGCGCCGCCTCGACGGCCTCGGAGGCGACCTCCTCGGCGAGATCGAGATCACCGAAGCGGCGGACCAGGGAGGCGAGTAGCCGGCCGTGTTCCTCACGGAACATCGACTCCACAGACGATCTGGCACCGGCGGCCCGCTCGTCCATCGGGGTCAGACCTCGAACTCGGCGACCGGCCGCACCACGACCGATCCGCCGTCGCGCGATCCGGGGCAGCGGGCGGCCCAGTCGAGCGCGACGTCGAGGTTCGGTACGTCGATGATGTCGTAGCCGCCGAGGATCTCGCGGGTCTCGGCGAACGGCCCGTCCGTGGTCACGGTCCGCTCACCTGCCTGGCCGACCCGGACCGTCGTGGCGGTGGTCAGATCCTTCAGCGCGTGCCCGGTGACCCAGATTCCCGCCTCTTTCAGTGCCTTGTCATAGCGCGCCCACTCCTCGAAGTCGCACTGGCCGGCCCCGTCGGTCGTCGCGGCACCGTAGATCAGCAACATGTACTTCATGACCCGGCTCTCTCCATGTCCTCGCGCGGCGGGTTGCCGTACAACATGACAACGAATGGGACACGGTCAGATCGACACACCTCCCGAAGTTTTCTGGCATCTTCCGCCCCGGCTCTCCAGGGCGGCGCCGCCTCCGTTCGGCGCGGCGCTCGCCCAGGCCGCCGTTCGCAGCACTCCTCTCACCACCGGGATGTTCCGAGAGACGCCCCTGACCTGGGCAAACGATCTACCTGACGACTCGGCGCGCGAACCCGAACCGTCCGTCAACGACAGGACGACGCAGAGTTACGAATCCAGGATGGCGGCAGGTCGCGGACGGCGCATTGCAGTTAGCGGGTATGCCGGGACTGCCGTTGGCACGGGGCCCGAATGGGTGCTGCCAGCGCAGACAACGGGCGACGGGCGCGGCATCGTAGAAAGCGAAAGCAGCTCACTGGACCGGAACGCCGGCGATGACCGTCAAGCCGGAGCCGGTGTCCTTCGAAAACTCCTACGATCATCAAGGATCGAGGTAACGGTCATGTGTCAGCACAAGCCTCCGTGCCCGCCCGCGAACGCCCCTGATCACGACGCGGCCCGCCTCGTGTCGTTCCATCCCGAACAGGGATGGGGGCTGCTCTGCAACGGCGTGGTGCTGTTCGACGACACCGGCGAGCTTCTGCCCGATGGACGCAGCATCCCCGCTCACCGGGATTCCTATGCGCGGGCGGCCTGAACTCGCGTGCCGCTGGTGTCCTGCGGCGCCCGGCCGGTCGGCTTCCCCGGCCCGGCCGGGGAACGGCCGTCCGGGGGGATGGCACCGGCTACGGCGGCTCCTTCGTGGACTCGGCGAGCCCGTGGCCCGAGCCGTCCGCACGGCGCGCATCCGGCGGACCTCATGGACGCTGTCGCCCGACATCTCGTCAACGCCCATGGCGCGGCATCTCGTCCGCGCCCAGCTCACCGACTGGGGATACGACGGGGAGAGCGACATCGCCGAACTGCTCGTCAGCGAGCTGGTCACCAATGCCCTGCTCCACGGACGGGGGGTGCCGGTCATCACCCTTTCCTTCTGGGAAGGCACGCTGCGCTGCGAGGTCGAGGACGAGAATCCGGCCCTGCTCCAGGTGCGCGAGGAACCCGACAACGACGAGAACGGCCGCGGGCTGCTCCTCGTCGACATGCTGTCCCGTTCCTGGGGCACCGACCGCACGCGCCCGGGAAGGTCCGGAAAGGCCGTCTGGTTCGAGTTGCCCGCCCACCCGGCGTGCCAGGCTTCTTGACCGGCCATCCGCGATGATCCTCGGCGGAAGCCGGGAGCCCCGCCGGACGACATCGCCACCGTGCCGCGTGGGCGAGCTGGGCAGCGCCCTCGCCCAGGCCGTCGATCGTGGCGGTCGGTCACGGATCCCGCCACCCCCTCAAGCAGGAGTTCCGGGCCGGTAGCGGTCACTCGCGCAGGCGAGGTCATCCCAGTGATCGACAAGCCGTTCTTCAGGACCGGCTCCTAACCTCATTCTTGGGTTCCGCGCCTGACGCGACGCGACAGGCACTGGGCCCGGGCATACGAGCGATGATGAGGAGCGAGATCTTGACGACGTCCGGAAGCAGGCGGGCGATGGTCTTCACCATGACTCGGCTGTTCTCGATCCTGCACCTTCGCGCCCCGCTTGCGGGACTCCTCGGCACCACGGTGATGATGGTCGTGGGTCTGCGGCTTGGGTCTATCGGCTGGGACCAGGGCCCCGGCGCTGCCTGGCTTGTCTCCCTCGGCATACCGGTCGCGGCGTTGCTGGTGACTTTGCTCATCTTCGCGGTGGCGCTACGGCCGCAGACGCATCTGCAGGACATGAACCGGATGCTGGCCGGCCAAAGCTGGGCGCACTGGCACTACGACGAGGCCGACTGGAAGGCCGCGAACGATATCGAGGGTCGCCGCGAACAGGAACAGCGGAACTCGTGCACCGCCCCGCTGCTCGCGCTGGCCGTCGGTCTGGTGATGGTGGCCGCCGGGGCCGCCGCAGGCGCGCACGGGGTCATCGTCATCGGTGTAACGATCGCCTTCGTAGCGCTCCTGTACATCATGGCTGTGGGAGTCGCCTTACTGAGGCACGGCACCCTGATGGCGCGCAGCCGCCCGCGGGGCGAGGTCTACATCGGCCCGCTCGGCGTCTACCGTCGGCCGGGCGGGTACGCGGCACTGTATGAGTTCGGCTTCAGGCTGCGCGAGGTGGATTTCATCGACGCTACCAACGAGACCCCCGCATGCTTGCGGTTCACCGTGAGGGCGAAGGGCGAACTGTGGCCACTCACCGACGTCGCGGTGCCTCCTGGGCGGGAGGAGGAGGCGCGGGCGCTGGTCCAGCGCTTCCAGACCGAGGTGCTCACGTCGCGCTGAAACGGCGGTCTTCTCCCGAACGTCGGCCGGCTGAGCGGCGAGCGCGTGCTCGAAGTCGGCAAGCATGGCAGGGGAGTGATCCAGGCCAACCACGTCGTAGCCGAGCGCTGCCAACCGCAACGCCTGGGTGCCTTGGCGGCAGCCCGCACACACGGCCGGCCCCGAAAGGGAAGCGTTCTGTCACCGTTCAGGAACTGTTTGCACTGTTATATTCAAAAGCAAACAGTTGGAGGTTGAGCCATGTTCATCCCCATCCCCTCCGCGTCCCCCTACCACCCCGATCACGCCGCACCAGGCAGGGTCCGCCGCCTGATCCTGACGGCCGCCGGCCCACTACTCCTGCTGATCGTGCCCATGGCCCTGGTCACCCTGTACGGGGAGCGCCTTCCCGACCGCGTCTACCTGCAGAACTGGGCCATCAACACCGGCCACGAACCCACCTGGCAGGGTTGGGTCTCACAACCCCTCTGGGGGGCGATGGTGTGGTTCGAAGCGCTGCTCATCGTCTCGTTCCTGCGCCACTGGCGCTTACCTCAGATTCAGCGGGCCCTGGTGGCCGGGAGCTTCCTCATCGGCGTGGCCGCTCCGGTGTCCGGCGCGCTGTGGCTGCTGATGCTGGTCGACGCCCCGGGTGCCGTGGCCCGGCCCGCCTGGCTCCTGATGGTGGAGATCGCCGCCGCCGCGGGGGCGCTCGCCCTGGGCTGGGCGGCGGCGGGTCCGCTGCCGCCGGCGCCCGAGA
>NZ_JBEXUE010000637.1:0-4849 GCF_040614275.1 Streptosporangium sp. NPDC006013 | reverse complement strand
CACGGATTCCAGAGCGGCAGGCTGAGGAAGCACCCGCCGGTGGGTCTGCGATCTCGTGTTCAACGTAGCCATCAAAACGCACCTCCTTGAGCTGATGGCCAGGGCTGGTCAACGCGGGGCTTCAAAGCGCATTACCGCGCCTCAAGCCCCCTCCTTCAGGAGGGGGTCGTTGACGCGGTTCTCCTCTGGTCTGGTCCCTCGCCGGGGCGCTGGGGTCGACATCGCGCATCGGTGCGGTGCTCACCGGTTGGGGGGCGTACCTCGGAGCGCGCCAGGAAATATTAGAACGTGCTTAAGCGGTGAGCAGCCGGTTCGGTGAACACGTTCGATTGACCATAGGGACAGATCAGGCCGCTAACTGCGAAAGATGGCAGAAGCGGTGCTTTCCCCTCTCTGGGTAGGATCCTGCCTTTACCGGAGGCGTGCGGATCATCTCATCGAGATCGTGACCCCAGCCGTGTCCAACAGAGAAGAGTCAGCCGATGCCCCAGTCGCCGACCTACGACGACGTCCAGAGCGCCGCCGCCCGCATCGCGTCACAGGCCCACCGAACCCCGGTGCTGCGCTCACGACTGATCAACGAACGCGTCGGCGCCGATGTGGTGTTCAAGTGCGAGAACTTCCAGCGGGTGGGCGCGTTCAAGTTCCGCGGCGCGTTCAACGCCCTGTCGCGCTTCACCCCCGGGCAGCGGCGCTCCGGCGTGATCACCTACTCCTCCGGCAACCACGCCCAGGCGATCGCCCTGGCCGCCCGGCTGCTGGACATCCCGGCCACGATCATCATGCCGCACGACGCGCCGGCCGCGAAGGTGACCGCCACCGAGGGCTACGGCGGGCAGGTCGTCCGCTACGACCGCTACACCGAGGACCGGGAGGAGATCGGCCGCGCGCTGGCCACCGACCGCGGCCTCACGCTGATCCCCCCGTACGACCACCCCCACGTGATCGCCGGTCAGGGCACCGCCGCCAAGGAGCTGTTCGACGAGGTCGGCGAGCTCGACGCGCTCTTCGTACCGCTGGGCGGCGGCGGGTTGCTGTCCGGCACGGCGCTGTCGACCCGGGCGCTGTCACCGGACTGCACGCTGTACGGCGTCGAGCCCGAAGCGGGCGACGACGGCCGGCGATCACTGCGCCAGGGCACCATCGTCCACATCGACACCCCGAAGACCATCGCCGACGGCGCGCAGACCCAGCACCTGGGCACCTACCCGTTCGACATCATCCGCCGCGATGTCAACGACATCCTCACCGCCACCGACGCCGAACTGGTCGAGAGCATGAGGATCTTCGGGTCCATCATGAAAACGGTCGTCGAGCCCACCGGATGCCTCGGTTTCGCCGCCGTCCGCAACCTCGCCCCCCAGCTGCGCGGGCAGCGGGTCGGCGTGATCATCAGCGGGGGAAACGTCGACCTCGACCGTTACGCGGCACTGCTGACCTCTTGACCCGAAAAGCATCGACGCGGTGCTCGCGCGTTCCCGGACCTGTGCGACCAGGTGGGCCACCGGGCCCGTTCTCGTAGGATCCCCGCATGCTTCTGTGGATCAATGCCCCCTTCGGCGGCGGCAGGACGCAGACCGCGTACGAGATCCAGGCCGTCAGGAGGTCGGCAGGCGGTCGGCGAGGCGGTCGAGACCCTGCCTGATCATCTGCCCGTACCCGTCGTCACCGAGTGCGTCGACGGCGGCGCGCCCGCGCCGGAGGTGGTCGCGCGCACGATCGAGATCGCCGAGCCTGCGGTAGACGTCGCCGAGGTTGAGGTGCAGGGAGGGGTAGAACCCGCTCGCGGGGCCGGTGACGCCCGCCTGCCGCGCCCGCGCGTCGGTGATCAGGTCTGCCGCCTCCAGGGCCCGCAGGTCCCAGAGCAGCTCCTCGTGCGCGTCGTCCTGGACGTCGGCCATCGAGTGGGCGAGAGCACAGCGATGCAGGGGATCACCGGTCGCCCCGATCTCCTGCCACAGCTCGGAGAAGAGCCTGCGGGCGGCTGCCCGCTCGCCGCTTTGGCCCAGCTCCATCCCTTGACCGATCCTGGCCATCGTCGCATCGGGCTCAGCCATCCGCCCTCCTTCGTACGGCGTTTCCGGTGACCCTAATGGCGGGCACCGACAAAACTCAGCCCCGTGGTGAGGAGGGCGGGGACGCGGAAGTCAGCGGAAGAGGGCGCTGTAGGCGTTGACTGCGGGCTGCCCGCCGAGGTGGGCGTAGAGCACGTTGGAGTCCGGACCGATCTCACCGCTTTTGACCAGGTCGATGAGCCCGGCCATGGACTTGCCCTCGTACACCGGGTCGATGATCATTCCTTCCAGGCCGCCGGTGAGCCGCATCGCGTCCAGCGTCGAGGAGACCGGGATGCCGTAGAAGTCACCGGCCCAGCCCTCCAGCACGGTGATCTCGTCTTCCCGCAGGTCGCGCCCGAGACCGATCAGCTCGGCGGTGTTGCGGGCGATCCTCTCCACCTGCACCCGGGTCGCCTCGATCTTGGCGGAGGCGTCGATGCCGATCACCCGGCGGGGACGGTCCTGACCGGCGAACCCGGCGATCATCCCGGCGTGGGTGGAGCCGGTGACGCTGCAGACGATGATCGTGTCGAAGAACACGCCGAGCTCCCGCTCCTGTTGCTGGACCTCGTAGGCCCAGTTGGCGAAGCCGAGGCCGCCGAGGCGGTGGTCGGAGGCCCCTGCCGGGATCGCGTAGGGCACGCCCCCCGCCTCCCGTACCTCCGCGAGGGCCTGCTCCCAGCTGTCCCTGAAGCCGATGTCGAACCCCTCGTCGACCAGCCGCACCTCGGCACCCATGATCCGGGAGAGCAGGATGTTGCCGACCCGGTCGTTGACCGAGTCGGGCCAGTCGACCCAGCTCTCCTGGACCAGCAGGGCCTTCAGCCCCAGCTTGGCCGCGACCGCCGCGACCTGGCGGGTGTGGTTGGACTGCACGCCGCCGATGGAGACCAGGGTGTCGGCGCCCTGGGCGAGTGCCTCGGGGATCAGGTATTCCAGCTTGCGGGTCTTGTTGCCGCCGAAGGCGAGACCGCTGTTGCAGTCCTCCCGCTTGGCCCAGATACGCGCTCCGCCCAGGTGCGCGGTGAGTCGATCGAGCGGGTGCACCGGGCTCGGCCCGAACAGCAGGGGATAGCGGGGAAAGTCCGCGAGGGACATGTCGTGCTCCTTGAGTTTCCGGGGCGATTCAGCTTGAGAGTTTCCACGCACCGCCGGCCGCGTCCCCGGTCGCCGAGTCCAGTAGTGGTGCGAGGGTCTGCCAGTTGGCCCGCGCGGCCAGCGCGGCGCCGTCGGCGTCCCCGGCCGCGCACAGCGCGATGATCTCGTCGTGCATCTCCACGGATCCCCGGCCGGTGAGCGAGGAGAAGCGCAGCCGCTCGACTCGGCGCAGCGCGGGGGTGACCTGCTCAAGCACCGACCTGACCACGTTGTTCGCGCACGCCGTGACGGCGACCTGGTGGAAATCGTCATCGGCGGCCAGCGCCCCGTCGACGTCACCGCGCCGCAGCGCCACGGCGAACCGCTCGTTGGCCTGACGCATCAGGTCGAGTTCCTCACCCGACAGCACCGGCACCGCTTCGCGCACGGCCAGTTCGTGCATGGCCGCGGCGACGGACTGGGCGTTGCGGGTCTCTCTGTCGTCCAGCGGGCTGACGATGGTGAACCGGCCCGGTTTCGTCTGCACCAGACCCGACTGTTCGAGACGGGCCAGTGCCTCGCGGATCGGCGTGCGGCTGATGCCCAGCCAGCTGATCAGATCGGCGTCGTTGAGACGTTCGCCGGGCGCGAGGGTGCCGTCGACGATCGCGTCGCGGAGGGCGCGGTAGGCGTCCTCCCGCAGCAGGGATCTGGCGACGAGACCTTGGCTTTTCGGGACCGGCATGCGAAATATTGCACATCACACTTTGCGTATTGTCAATCGAACCCGAACGCCGAATGCCTCATCAGGACCGAAAGACCACCGATGAAGGACTTCCGACCCTCACCCTGGGACAGGTCCCGCTGTCCAATGAAGGAGAGGCTTCCATCCCTTCGAGGAGGAAACGATGCGCGTGAAGGTGAGCGAGGTCATGACGCGAGCTGTCGCGTCGGTCAACGGCAGCACGCCGTTCAAGGACGTCGCCGAGGTGCTCATCGCCCACGGGGTGAGCGCGGTGCCGGTCGTCGACGCCGAGAACCACGTCCTCGGCGTCGTCTCGGAGGCGGACCTGCTGGCCAAGGAGGAGTTCAAGGAGCAGTACTACCGCGAGGGCTATCGGCCGCCGCTGCGCGCCCGGCTGCGGTACCGGCTCAGCCGGGAGGGGCGTTCGGCCAAGGAGAAGGCCCAGGGCGACACCGCGGCCGAGCTGATGACCGCGCCCGCCGTGACCATCACCCCGAACGCCCCGGTGGTGTCGGCGATGCGGCTGATGGACGAGCGCGGTGTCAAGCGCCTGCCGGTGGTCGACCGTGAGGGCAGGCTGGAGGGCATCGTCAGCCGTCAGGACCTGCTCAAGGTGTTCCTGCGCACGGACGACGAGATCGCCCGCGAGATCAGGGAGGACGTTCTCGATCATTCCCTGTGGGTGGACACCTCCCAGGTGAAGGTCACCGTCAAGCAGGGCATCGCGAAGCTGAGCGGTCACATGGCACGGCACAGTGACGCGTTGATCGCGGCCCGGATGGCGCTGCGGGTCCACGGGGTGGTCGACCTGATCGACGAACTGGAGTGGGACGAGGACGACGCCCCCGCGTGGCAGGGCCGGTAGGAGTACCCACCCGCGACGTCACGCCGGCGATCAAGGCCGTGCTGGTGACCCATATCTCGACCGGTGCCCGCATGTCGTACTGCGAGAAGGGCCACTGCGGGTTCG
>NZ_JBEXUE010000636.1:0-4853 GCF_040614275.1 Streptosporangium sp. NPDC006013 | reverse complement strand
GACCGGTAGAGCCGTTACGCCGGGAAAAAAGCTCGGTCTACAAGGGCCTCACCGTCGCCGCCAAGAGTGTCATCCCGCCGGAGGTGCTCCGCGCTGCGATCGGGTCGCGTCTAAGCGTCGAACTTTTCACTGAATCTGAGTCGACCGCCCAGTACGCCCTCGACCGCCTCGGCGTGCTGTTGGGCCTCAAGTTCCCGCGAGCTGTCGAACTCGGCGAGGCCGAGACCCTCATAGACCTCGGTCCACTGTCGGTCGGCGTGCGCCGCATGGATCCTCTAAGCAAATTTGTCGATCATGCTGCGGATCGGCAACGTCCGAAGGAGGCAGCCGATGCACAAGTCGAACTCATCATGAGTTCGCTTAGCCAGGCCACACTCCCGACGATCACCTTGGTGGAGATTTCGGAATCGGGCCGTTACGCCGGTAACAGCCGCAGCGCTGAAGTTAAATCTGCACTTCGTCATAGATTGTTGAGCACAGGGCGAATCAGCCGGTTCGTAGCCACAGAAGCTCAAAGGCAGAGCAACGCCCGTCAGAGCAATGAGCGGGAGTTCTACCGTGCGCGCTTTTCTGCTGCCGTCGACGACTTGTTCCGACAACTTGGAGTGCGGCAATTAGCCCTGCCGTTACCTGCGCCGAAGACGCTGACTTGCCACCCTGCTCTACTTGCGATCTGGATGATCCAGCAGGACGGCCGCAGTAGCACAGGATTGCAGAGACAGGTACCCATCGCCGTGCTCTCCGACCCGACCGGCCAACGAGTATTGGTGCGTACACCCAAGACCGACTGGAAACCGATCCATCTAGGTCTAATCGAAATTTACCGAGAGCACTGTTCAGCCGATCTCGAATATAAGACAAACGACATATATCAGTTTATCAAGAACGTCACGGAAGATGCGGCCAGGACTTTTCCTGACGTGCTTCTGCTGACGCACGCACAGAACTTGCGGAGGGCGTGGAAGTTTCTATCGAACGGCAACCTTGGCCTGGACACGATAGAGTTCGATGCCGACTCACGGCGCCCAATTTCTACATTGTCTGGGTTGCGACATATTCGAGTGCGCACAGCGGATTATAACGAGACACCCGAATGTTACGGAATTAACGACGAGGGTGTTGGGCAGCCTACGGGTCTTTGGCGATACCCAGAGGAGTTGCGGCTGTTCGCCAGTACGTCCGGCAAGCCAGCGACAGCAGCGAGCGCGTCGATTAGCGTCTCGAAACTGACGTCGGGAATTCATAATGGGAGCCTGATTAGGCTGAACCCGAAGGCCCAGGTATGGAACGAGCAGGTCGTCGAACTGCTCGTTGCAGGACTCCAAAGCGGCGACCGCCCCGAGCGTTGGGCGGCACTGGCACACAACCTCCGCGGGGCGGAGCCGTATTCTCACTGGATGACCCCACTGCCGTGGCCGCTAAGCCTTGCCCAACGGATCGAAAAATATATTTTCTGAGAAGAAGCTCACCTATTCATCGCTGCTGCCTCTATAGAGGAGAATCGGACATGAATGCACTGCCGGAGGTCCGTACTTGTGGGCGCCCAACTCGAACCGGCGCTGCCTGCAAAGCGCGAATCTATGGATTTGACCTTGCTTGTGGAATCCATGTCACTGCTCACGAACGGGAACTCGTCGAAGCGTATAAGCGAGGCCGAAATGACGGCTACGCGCAAGCTTCCGAATCGGCTCAGAAAATTTCGTCAAGTCAGGTTGAGTGGCTCAAGCGTCGCATCGAGCAATTAGAGCAGCTCCTGGACGAGGCGACCCGTGTCTACGAAATCGGCGGTGACCAACTCGTCGAGGTGGGCCGTTACGCCTACCGATGGGCAGGGCAGCCCAAACTGGAAGTAGGGGAGCGGGTGCTGCTGCCCCAGAACTGGGTGAGTGAAATGACCGACGGGCCGGGGCCAACTCTCGGAACCGTCACCAGACTCGGGAGCACCTACCAAGGGGAACATGCTCGCATCGTCCGTCGAGCGCCAACCGAGCCCGCTGAGCAGAACCAGGGCGACAATCAAACACAAAGGGGCACGGCAGTATGACCCTGTACGCCATCGACCAGTCCCGGAACGTGCTCATCGCCACCTGGAGCGTCGGCATCGGCGACACGGCCATCACCGTGGCAGAACTGCCTCCTGACGTCCGGGCAGATCAAGCTCTGCGCCTGGCGGAAGCCCTGTCAGGGCTCTCACGTGCTTGCTGGCGTTGCTACACCCATCCGGCCAGCGCTGCCGACAGTCTCGAAGTGAACTCCGAGGGGTGGCGCCGGCAAGGCGCGCGTGAGGCGTTCGCGATGGTTCTGCCAGCTCTGGGCAAGCCGAACTTGCCAGCCCATGGTTCGATCATCCAGTCGTACATTCAGGTGGAAGAACGTGCGCACCAAGTCGGCCGAGCGCTGCACGATCTCCAAGACGAGAATCTCACCGCCGCGGTCATTGAGGACGTAGCCGCCGAGCTCGCCGGCGTCGAAAAGGCGGAACTAGGCGACCTGTCAGGGCGGGCACGTCAAGCGGTCGTGTTTAGCCGGGAGGACGCCTCTCCCGTCCAGGTGGCCCAGGCCGACGTCATCTTGCGCGAGAACCCCTTCGGCTCTGACCGGCTGTTCACCGAGCTGGATCTCGCCGCGGCAGCCGTCGCCGCCGCTCATTGGCTTCAGGCCGCCGCCGACGTCACCTCCGAGCTCAGCGGACTCCCGTACGCGCAGATCATGGCCGAAGCCGACGACATCGAAGCCATCCCGCAAGAGACGCCCAGGCGGGTCCTGGAGTTGATGGAACTCGGTGCCACACCGCGCCAGGCCGTCATGGCGCTCATCCGGGATGCACTACGTGTCGCCGAAGGCGAGACCAGCAGCCTCTCAATGTTGAAGCAGCGCATCGTGGCCGTTGAAGAGCTGATCGAAAAATTGAAGGACCACGATCCCAGTCTGAGCCTCGACTCCGTCGGGCTGCGGATCACCACGCTTGACCCGACGCGACCGGCCGCGGACCTTCTGGAAGACCTGCTGTCTGGAATCCACGCGTGCTGGCTGATCTACCGCGAATACAGCTTCGATGATGACGAACCCACCTTCGACATCGATGAAGACGACGAGCAGCCGGAAGACGAGACCACCGAAGCATTCCTGGAGGAGGTCAGGACTGAGGCGACCGAGACCGCCGATCGGCTGATTTGATCGATTGTCGGCTTTCCGGTTCGTCCTCGGGAAGTGATCGAGTGAGACACCGGGACATCAGGCGGTGCGCGGTTGGTTCTTATGGATCGAGAAGCCGTCACCTCTGCGCTACCAGCTCCACTGCGCCCGGAAGCGTCAACCTCTCTGGCAGGGCAAGCCGACACAAAGATCATTGTCGAGGTCGTGGCCTCGTGGTTCGGTAAAGCCCGGCCGGGTAGGAACCCGTTGCTCGGCGGTTGCTCATTGGTACGCGATACGACGCGGCACGGGCCGCCACCAACAGGCACTGGATCAGGGATGATGGCGGGCAAACCGGCAGGACTTGGCACGCCCCGACAGCGGACGGCACGGAACCCTCGAACTTTTAATCCGTAGGTTCAGGATTCAAATCCCTGGCGCCCCACCACCTCACATACCAGATCGCTTTTGTCCAAAGCGGAACTGCTACCTGGCGTCACTTCCTCCATTGAGGAGGAGGATCTCTAGCTTGTCGGTGACGTATCCACATGAATGATTGCCGTTGCTTCGGACGTACGAATCCTCTAGTCGCAAGCGGAGTTCAGCTGCACGCGCCCATGCTCCGCGGAACCCAAACTGATCTTGGTGTCAATCTTGGGTCGCGATAAATGCCTTATCGCGACCCAGAACCTTGATCGTTTCAAGATGGGAGGTCGCCCGATGACCGAGCTAGACGACTGGAGGACGGCCTGACCACCCCGTTACCGATGTCCTTCATTACGCCGCCTCAGGCTTCGCTCGTGCCGGTTGAACGGGGGCCGCCCAGTGGCGGCACGACACTCTCCGAATGGGCCACCTCGACGCTCTTCGCCTTGATGGCCTGGGCCCGCTCCTTCTCCACCTCGGCGATGATCTCCTCGGCCTCATGCTGTTCCAGTCCCCACCGGCTCATCAGCGGGCGTCGGCCGACCCGCTGATTACCCTCACTGAGGCTCTCGATATAGGTGAGCCGCGCCGCCTCGTACCGGTCGGTGGGCAGCAGCGGCACCACGCGTGCCACCTCAATGAGAGTCTCAACGGGCTGGCACACGTGGTCCTTGGCCAGCGTCTCGATGGACGGTTGCCGGGTGTTCCGGACGATCCACATGAGCAGTTCGTACGCGCCCGCGAAAGCCAGCGGTGCCAGGGCACTGATCAGCCGCGATCCGAGCCCGCTGGACCAGCCGTGCGCCACGTTCGCCGCCAGCGTCACCGCCCCGCCCAATGCAGGCGCCACCCACGCCAGCACCGGCACGCGTAGCCGACGACGCGAGCAGTAGACCATCACCAGCGACGCCATGACGATCACACCGTCAGACATCGCCGGATACAGAATGGCCATGTCGTGCCGCTCACCCAGAGCAATCGCCAGACCATAGAAGTGGTGATACGAGACGTAGGCGGCCGCGCCGGCGACCCCCAGCAGGACAGCCACCGCACAGCCGAGAATGACCCGGTCCCCAGCCCGATCTCGCTGAGTACGCTCGACCCAAGCCCCTTCGACCGGAACCACCTCCCCGGCAATTTCTGGTGTCGAGGGGCGGCGCACGGCCTGGCTTCCGGGTTGATCAGGTTGCTGGGATGCAGGAAGGGGTTCGGTGCTGCGATCACCGAACTCCCGCCCCCTTACCACCGCTGCCCTGAGCGCAGTTGAGATCGTCTGCTGAGGATCCTGAACT
>NZ_JBEXUE010000635.1:0-4858 GCF_040614275.1 Streptosporangium sp. NPDC006013 | reverse complement strand
CCGTGGCCGCCGCGGCCCAGGCCGCCGTCACCCCCGTCCTGGTCCTCATGTCCGGGCAGCTCGAACCGGTGGCGATCCCGGCCAACCTGCTCGCGGGCCCGGCCGTGGCCCCGGCCACCCTGCTCGGCTTCGTGGTGGCGCTGGTCGCCCCCCTGCACATGGGGCTCGCGCAGCTGCTGGTCCGGCCGGCGGGTCTGGCCACCGGATGGATCATCGAGGTGGCCGGGCACGCCGCGGGGCTCCCGCTGGGTGTGCTCCCGTGGCCGGGCGGTGTAACCGGGCTGCTCCTGCTGGCCGCTGCCGTCCCGCTCGCCGTGCTGGTACTGCGGCACCGGGGGACACGCCTGATCGCCCTGGCGACCGTCGTCGGCCTGGTTCTCGCCGTGACGGTGGCCGCGCCGATCGTGACTCGCTGGCCGCCTCGCGGATGGTTGCTGGTGGCCTGCGATGTCGGTCAGGGAGACGCGTTACTGGTCGCGGCAGGGCCTGGGCGAGCCGTGGTGGTGGACGCGGGGCCCGATCCCGTCCGGGTGGACCGCTGTCTGCGTTCCATGGGAATCGGGGAGGTGCCGCTGGTCATCCTCACCCATCCGCACCTCGACCATGTGGGAGGGCTCGACGGTGTCTTCCGCGGGCGGGCGGTGGGAGCGGTGCTGGTGACCCCGCGCGGCACCGGAGGCGATGCCGGGGAGCACGAGGGGGTGAGGCTGAGCGAGGATCTCGCCCGCCGCCGTGTGGTCGAGTGGGTGGCGAGTCCGGGGGCGAGCTGGCGGTTCGGGCCCTCCGAGCTGACGGTCATCGGCCCGGTGGCCGAGGCGTCCCTGACCGGCGCGGGGAAGGGAGCGGCCGTCAACAACGCCAGCGTCGTGGTGCATGTTCGCTGGGCCGCGGGGTCGGCTCTGCTCAGCGGCGACATCGAGACCGAGGCTCAGGCGGAGCTGCTCCGCAGGGGCCTGCCGCCCGCCGAGATCCTCAAAGTTCCGCATCACGGATCCAGCAGGTACGACCCGGCCTTCTTCGCCGCCATCGGTGCTCGTGCCGCCCTCATCAGCGTGGGGGCGGACAACGACTACGGCCATCCCGCCCCGTCGACCCTGGCCACGCTGTACCGGCTCGGTGTGCGCGTCCACCGGACGGACCTGTCGGGGGACCTCGCCGTGGTGGACAGTGGGGGAGCCCTGTCCGTCATCCCCCAAAGGAGCGCTCCGGCCGGAGGGGCTACGGTACGGGGCTAGGACGTGACCTTGGCCGGGCGGCGGAACTCGGTGTCCACGTCGGCGGCGTAGACCGACCGGCTGCAGCGCGCGCAGCGGTACATGATCGGGCCCTCGTCGAGGGATGTTCCGCAGCGCGGGCAGGCGTGGCGGCGAATAGTGGAGTTCGTCATGGTTTTCACCTCCTGTGATGTTCCCAGGGTGCCTCACGGCACCTGCATTCCAATTGCGAACGACTTGCCGATGCCCCTCCCGCCACCGGGACGTGGCATGCTGCTCGGCATGGCGGCAACCGATCCGGCACCCGTGATCCTGATACTCGGCGACGAGGAACTGCTGGCCGACCGCGCGGTGAGCGAGGTGACCTCGGCGGCCAGGGCGGCCGATCCGACCGCCGAGGTGCACGATCTCCCCGGCGCGAAGATGGAGCTCGGGGAGCTCACCCGTCTGACGTCGCCCTCGCTGTTCGGCGACAGGTCCGTGGTGGTCGTCCGCTCGGCCCAGGACCTCGGCAAGGACGTCATCGCCGAAGTCGTCTCCTATGCGGCTCACCCGGCCGAGGAGACCGTGCTGATCCTCGTCCATCCGGGGGGCGTCAAGGGGAAGGCACTGGTCGACGGGGTCAAGAAAGCCGGGGCACAGGTGGTCTCGGTCACCAAGGTGACCAAACCGGCCGAGCGGCTGGCGTTCGTCAAGGCGGAGCTGAAACGGGCCGGGCGCACCATCGGGGCGGACGCCGCCGCCGCGCTCCTCGACGCCGTGGGCAACGACCTGCGCGAGCTGGCCGCCGCCTGCAGCCAGCTCGCCTTCGACACCCCCGGCAAGGCGATCGACGAGGCCGCCGTGGCGCGCTACCACCGGGGCAGGGCCGAGGTCAGCGGGTTCACCGTGGCCGACTCGGCAGTCGAGGGGCGCCTGGGCGACGCCCTGGAGCAACTGCGCTGGGCCCTGGCGACCGGTACGGCACCGGTCCTGCTGGTCAGTGCGCTCGCCGGGGGCCTGCGCTCGCTGGCGAAGGTGGGCGGTGCTCCCCGCAACCTGAGGGGCGGTCAACTCGCCGGCCGGCTCGGCATGCCGCCCTGGAAGATCGAACGGGTCCAGCGGCAGCTGAACGGCTGGGGGCCCGAGGGCCTCGCCCGCGCGATCCAGGCCGTCGCCACCGCCGACGCTCAGGTGAAGGGCGGCGGCGCCGACCCCGCGTACGCGCTGGAGCACATGGTCCAGACCGTGGTCGCCAGCCGCACCGGACGCTAGCCTGCATTCCGCACATGACCCGATCGACCTGGGGTGATCACCCGCTGCACTGGATCAGATATAGCTGCTGATCTGCAACGATGCGGCAGGTGCGGAAAACGGGGCCAGCCGGGCGGGGACACGCTCCCCGGCCCGCGAAGGTGCGCCGCCGGCGACGCGTCACGAGGCCACCAGGGGCGAGAAACTCGGTGCGCCAAGCGTCACGGGCGGATGAAACGCAAGAACGCCGCACCCCGTGAGGGAGGCGGCGTCCGCGAAACCTGAAACTACTTGGTGGCCGTCGACAGGGCGGCGGCGCGCTGGGCGATCGCCGACTTGCGGTTGGCGGCCTGGTTCTTGTGGATGACGCCCTTGCTGGCAGCCTTGTCCAGCTGGCGGGCGGCGGCGCGCTGGAGCACAGCGGCCTGCTCGACGTCACCCTGGTCGGCGGCCTCGCGGAACTTGCGGATGGCCGTCTTCAGGGAAGACTTGACAGCCTTGTTACGCAGCCGGGCCTTCTCGTTCTGCCGGTTGCGCTTGATCTGGGACTTGATGTTCGCCACGAAGAAGCCTCGGTGAATGTCGTTGGATGGGGCGCGCGGGCAGAGAGGGCGCGCCACACGCAGTTGACTAGGCTACCAACTGCCGAGGTCGTCGCTCAAATCGACAGGCCGGGCAGAGGGATGCCTGATCAGTTTAGCGTGTGATTTTGATCGCTCGGACCGTAATCCTCATGGCTTGAACCAGAACTTGTCGTACTCAGCCCAGTCCTCCTTGGTGGCGGCGAAGTCGACGTAGATCGCCAGCCCGAACCGCTCACGGGGTTTGCCGTACGAGGTCAGCGCCAGCCGGGCGCCTCTGGCCGCCTTCTCGACGCTCTCGGCCTCGTCGGCCCAGGAGACGCCGTGGTCGTGATAGGCCGGGGCGCCGATCAGCACCGTCTTCTCCTCGGGGACGAGTTCCAGCGCCAGCGTGCTCTGCCGCACGACGTAGCCGCCGTATACGGAGGGGAAGGGGAGATACGAGTCGTAGGTCATGATCGCTACCTGGTCGGTAAGCTTCGCCACCTGGCGGAAGTAGTCGGGCGACCAGTACTTGTCGTGGCCGAGGACGGCGCGTACGGCCGGGCGGGTGAGCGGGAACGGCTCGATCTGCGGGGTCGAGGTGGAGAGCAGACCGTCGCCCACGATCGCGCGGGTCCGAGTCAGCAGGTCGAGGAACTCGATGTCGCCGTCGCCGATCGGCTCGAAGTTGTAGTGCACGCCGTCGAAGCCGAGCGCCATGATCGCGCGCGCCCCGTCCAGCACACGCTGCCTGGAGGCCGCGTCGTCGAGGTCCAGGGTGCCGTCGACCTTCTGGCCGAGCCAGGCCGAGATCCTGACCTTCGGCAACTCCTCGCGCCACCACTTCAGAAGGTCGACGGCCCTGGGATATCTCTCGATGGGCAACGTCCCGTCGTGGTCGAACGGTCCCGAGTGGAGATAGACGTCCTTGATACCGGTCTTGCGGAGCCTGGCGGCGAGCGTCCGCACGTCGTCGTGGGTCTTCCTGCCGTCGACCCATGCGTGGCCGAGCCACAGGGCGTCGTGGCCGGTCGTCTTCGCCCACGGGGCGGGCGTCCCGGTAAACTGCAGGGTGAGGGTGGCCACGGCCAACCCTGGAAGCGCAAGGAGCAGGGCCGCCACCACAGCGAGAAAACGCAGGCCGAGTCGTGCTCTGGTCCGGGCAATCACCCGGACATGTCACCATGGAAGGCGGCTGGCATGCCAGTCGTGTGATCGTCATCAATCTGTTGAAACGGACCCCGGTGCGCATTCAGCCTGGCCAGACCGACCCCGCGGTGCTTCGCAACTTCTGCATCATCGCGCATATCGACCATGGCAAGTCGACGCTAGCCGACCGCATGCTGCAGATCACCGGAGTGGTCGACGACCGTTCCATGCGCGCCCAGTATCTCGATCGGATGGACATCGAGCGCGAGCGCGGCATCACGATCAAGTCGCAGGCGGTCAGGCTGCCGTGGAAGGTCGGCGAGACCGACTACGTCCTCAACATGATCGACACTCCCGGGCACGTCGACTTCACCTATGAGGTCTCCCGGTCGCTTCAGGCGTGTGAGGGCGCGATCCTGCTGGTCGACGCCGCACAGGGGATCGAGGCGCAGACCCTGGCCAACCTCTACCTGGCCATGAACAACGACATGACGATCATCCCGGTGCTCAACAAGATCGACCTGCCCGCCGCCCAGCCGGAGAAGTACGCCGCGGAGATCGCCCACCTCATCGGCTGCGACCCGGGGGACGTGCTGAGGGTCTCCGGCAAGACCGGTGTCCGGGGGTGCAGTACCCGCACTGCAGGGCGTGCTCTTCGTGAAAGGCCTGCTGCATGGGATGCCACTCGCCTCCCTGGGC
>NZ_JBEXUE010000634.1:0-4876 GCF_040614275.1 Streptosporangium sp. NPDC006013 | reverse complement strand
TGGTGCTGGAGCATGACCAGGACGGACTCCTCGGCGGAGACACGCAGCAGGGTCGCCCGGATCGGCAGGTCGGCACCGAGGTCGAAGACGTGCGACGAGCGGGCCGAGGCGCGCCGGAAGGCGGCGCCCACGCGCCGGGAGCGGGCCTCGGGGGAGACGCAGGAGCCGCGCGGGGCCGGTGACGGCGGCGAGGACCAGGCCACCGATCACCAGGCGTGCGGCGGCCATGGACACGGGATCGACTCCGGCGACGAGCAGGCCCGCGGTTCCCGCGGTCCCCCAGAGCACGGCGGCTCCGATCACGGCGAGTTTCATGGGGCGATTGTAGGCATATTGTCTGACAACCAGACAACACCATTCCAGCGAGCGGCGGGAGGACACGCCGCCGTCCCGTTTTCCAGCGGGCGCGCGCGGGTAGTTCGGCGAGGTGAGATGTCCGAGAAGCAGTGCGAACCAGCAGCTCAGGGCGTGTGGTCGACGGTGAGCCGGGACGACGGCCGCCGCGCGCCCCTCCCCTGCGACGGACGGGGATGATCGCGTTGCCCAGAGGAACGTTCCGCCAGGGGTCGGCGGCGGAGGTCGAGTCCATGCTCGGCACCGCGACGCCGCACCCGCTGAACGGCGCGAAGATCACCACTTCGGCCGAGGCGATGGACGCGATCGCCGAGGCCCTCGACCTGCCCGATCGTTTCGGGCACACCCTCGACTCGCTTTATGACGTGCTGACCGACCTGTCGTGGCTGCCGCCGGGCGAGCACCTGCTGCTCTGGTCGGAGCCGTCGACGCTTCGGAGCGAGGACCGCCAGACCTACGACGCCATCCGGACCGTCCTCACCGAGGCGGTCGCCGATGACACGCCCGGAGAGTCCTTCCTGTCCGTTCTCGTGCTGACCGACTGAGCCGTCGCCACGCAGTGCGCGCAGAAGGCACCGCCACGGCCCTCGGGACAGCTGCAGCGCCAGTCCAGCGTCTCATCGACGATCCGGAACTCGACGCACGCGGCGCCCTCGCCGACCTCGGCCGTCACCAACCGCGGGCTGAAACGGACCAACTGCACCGCCAGCGTGCCGCCCTGGGCCCGCGCCGACTGTCCCGCCCGCTCAGCCTCGGCTTTGACCAGCTCCGCAATCGTTCGCATTGAAGGCTCCCCTCCTACCTAAAGAGACGTATCTGAGGTATGGAAGGTTCCAAACCGATACAGCACGATAAATCATCTCACCATGACTCACATGCACATCTAGCACCAAGTGACCCTCATTGCTATGTTTGGCGACTGTTAACCACGCATCTCAGTAGTGCGAGGTATTATGGCTGGCCGAAAATACTCAATCAGGGTGAAAATTTTTACCTTACTTCTGGTACCAATTATATCCCTTGTAGTTATTTGGGCGTTTGCTGCCAGCCTGACGGTCCAGAGCGGCCAGGAACTCCTCAAGATCCGCGACGGCTACGCGTACGCGGTCCTGCCCGCCAGAAAGGTGACCACCGCGCTCCAGCACGAACGGCTGCTGTCGCTGTCCGTCCTGGGAGACGTCGACGTCTCGCGTGCGGAACTGGACGCCCAGCGCGTCCGTACGAACGCCGCGCGAGCCGAACTGGAGCGGCTGATCACCGAGGCCCGTTCCGACCTCGTCCCGGACACCTGGGAGCGGCTGAACCGGCTCCTTCGCACCATGGACCGGCTCACCCAGATCCGCAGCGGCGTCGACACCCGCACCGACACCCGGCTGCAGACGCTCGACGCCTACACCGGGATCATCGAGGCCGCCTTCGACGCCTACGAGAAGGTGCGGATATCCACCGACATCGAGTTGACCGACCAGGCGCGGGCCGTCGTCATGGTCGGGCGGAGCCGCGAGATCCTCAGCCAGCAGGCCGCCCTGATTTCCGGAGCCGTGGTCGAGGGGGCCATGAGCCCCTCGGAACGTGCCAGGTTCAGCGAGTTGGTCACCGGCCGCAGGCTCCTCTACTCCCTGGGCTTCGACCAGTTCGACGCCGAGTTCCAGGCCCTCTACACCCCCCTGCACGACTCCCCCGACTACTCCTCGTTCGAGGGGATCGAGAACGCCATCGCCACGTCGGCGGTCCCGGCCCCCGCCTGGGCCGAGGTCGCCACCCGTCTCTCCGACGGCTTCGACAGCCGCGCCGGAAAGGTCAGCGAACGCATCAGCGAGCGGTCCATGCCGCTCGCCACCGGCATCCTGATCCAGATCGGCCTCGCCGGCGGGCTGGGCCTGGTCGCGGTCGGGCTGTCCGTCTTCGTCTCGGTACGGTTCGGCCGGCGGCTGGGCGGCGAGCTCGTCGACCTCCAGCAGGCGGCCCTCGACCTGGCCGACAGGCGGCTGCCCGACGTGGTCCGGCGGCTGCGCCGGGGCGAGGACGTCTGCTCGGAGGCACCCGAGATCAACATCGGCAGCACCACCGAGGTCGCCAGGGTCGGCGAGGCGTTCTCCTCCGTGCAACGGACCGCCGTCGAGGCCGCCGTCGGTCAGGCCGAGATGCGCAAGGGCGTCAACAAGGTCTTCGTGAACCTGGCCAGGCGCAGCCAGTCCCTGCTGCACCGGCAGCTGGCCATGCTGGAGACCATGGAAGGGCGGGCCCGCGACCCGGAGACCCTTGAGGATCTGTTCGGCCTGGACCACCTGACCACCCGGATGCGCCGCCACTCCGAGGGCCTGATCATCCTGTCCGGCGCCGTCCCCGGACGGGGCTGGCGGACACCGGTCACGATCTACGACGTGGTCCGTGCCGCGGTCGAGGAGATCGAGGACTATCCGCGCGTGACGATCAGCGTTCCGCACGGCCCGTCCGTGATCGGCGCGGTCGTCACCGACGTGATCCACCTGGTCGCCGAGCTGGTCGAGAACGCCGCCATGTTCTCTCCCCCGCACACCTCGGTACGCGTGCACGGCGAGACGGTCGCCAAGGGCTACGCCATCGAGGTCGAGGATCGGGGGCTCGGCATCCCCGCCGAGGAGATGGCCCGGCTCAACGCGCGGCTGGCCGACCCGCCGGAGTTCGACCTGGCCGACAGCGACCGGCTCGGCCTGTTCGTCGTCGCGCAGCTCGCCATCCGGCACGGCATCCGCGTCTCCCTGCGCCCCTCCCCCTTCGGCGGTACCACGGCGATCGTGCTGCTCCCGGGCGAGCTGGTGGTCGAACCGCTCGATCCCCGGTTCACCTACTCGGTCGAGGTCGAAAGGCTGCCCTCCGGCAACGGCCTCCCCAAACGGGTGCGCCAGACCGTACCCGCCGAACGGGCCGCCTCCGGTGACCCCGCCGCGGAGACCACCCCGGAGAGCAGGGGAGCCGTCCCGAGCGGCGTGCTCGCGTCGTTCCGCGACGAACGGCGGCGCACCGGGCAGGAGGGTGGGCCCTGATGACCGAGCGCTGGCTCGACCGGGAGGCCGGTCCGATCGTCCGCCCCTACACGATGACCCGCGGCAGGACCAGGGCCGCGGGGGCTCATTTCGACCTGATGGCCGTGGTGGTGGCGGTCCGGGCCCCGCGCCGGGACCTGCCGCCCGAGCACATGTCGATCCTGAACGCCTGCCGCGCGCCGATCTCCGTCGCCGAGCTGGCCGGGGAGACCGGCCTGGCCGTCGGAGTGCTCCGGGTGCTCCTCGGCGACCTGCGCGACCACGACCTGATCACCGTACGGCTCCCCGCGGCTCCCTCCGCGATCCCCCGCGAGAACCTGCTCCGCGACCTCCTCGCCGGGCTCAAAGCCCTCTGAGCCCGCGTTACGCCGGTGCGCCGAGCAGCACCGCTCAGTCGGTGGCCAGGCGGGCGTGCCGCTCCACGTCATAGCGGACGCCCTGGTGACTCAGCTTGGCCCGCTCAACCCCCTCGGATCGGAATCCGGCCCTGGTGGCCACCGCGCAGGAGGCCGTGTTGCTGACCCGGTGTCCCAGCTCCAGGCGGAACAGCCCCCGTTCCCTGAACGCCCACTCGGCCATCTTCCTGGCGGCGGCCACGGCCACGCCCCGTCCCCTGGCACGCGGGATCGTCCAGTAGGACACCCAGCCGGTCTCGTGCGCGTCGATGTTGCTCACGGCGACGTTCCCCACGACCTCGCCGTTGGACACCACGGCGAACGCCCGCGCGTCATCGCGGAAGCCCCAGACCCCCATCCACTCCAGCGCCGCCTGGGCCGTGTCGATGGGCCTGGCCGCCTGCTCGGCCATGTCCGGGGAGCTGAACGCGTCGAGCACGACCCACATGTCGTCGGGTCGCCATCCACGCAACTCCACTTCAATCATGCCGTGCAGGGTAACCCCGGGACCGTCCCGCGAAAGCTGGGCACTCGGCAGCCATGAGTGACGATTCGGAGAGTCACGGACGGCCGGCGGGATCAGCTTTCACGGATCTCCCTGGCCAGCGCGGCGCTGCGGTGTTCCAGGTGCCGCAGCCCGAGGCGGCGGTGGATCTCCCGCGCTCGCTCGGCGTGCGCCAGGGCGTCCTCGGCGCGACCGGTCCTGTGGAGCAGCTGGGCGACCACATCATGGATCGTCCCCCAGGAGATGCATCCCGTTCCCAGCGTCACCAGCTGTCCGGCGATGGGTTCCAGCTCCTCCAGCAGCCCGTACGGATCGGGACGGCCGATCCTGGCCGCGACGAGACCCCACTGCCAGGTGACGAACTGCCACGCCCAGTCACGCTCGACGGCGACGCCCCACCGGTCGATCAGACGGTGGGCGAGCGCCTCGTCCCCCGCCTCGATCACCGCCAGTACGGCGGCGGGGCGCAGCAGGCTGTTGGAGTCGTCCTCGGCGGCCTCAAGCAGTTCCGGCAGCAGCACCCCGTGCCGGCCCTGTGCCCAGGACGAGAAGAAGGCGCAGAGGAGATGGATGTACTCCGGGCCCCAGAGGCTGAT
>NZ_JBEXUE010000633.1:0-4880 GCF_040614275.1 Streptosporangium sp. NPDC006013 | reverse complement strand
GCGATGTGCTGGATGGAATCGCCCCCGATGACTGGGGTGCGGTCGACCAAATCGTCATGCAGGTCCATGACCCCAGGATGTTGGCCCTCGGGCCCGAGACGGCCGGAGCCGGGGCGAACCTGTACAGACCCTTGAGCAGGCCCGCCACGTCCAGGTCCGCGGGCTCGGCGGGCTGGAGGTAGGGCTCGTTGTAGACGGTCAGGTAGTAGAAGACGTTCTCCGGCTGCTCGCCGTACATCCTCCGCAGGCCGTCCTTGACGATGTGGGCCACCTCGAACCCCCACGACGGGTCGTACGAGACCGCCGCCGGGTTCGTCGAGGCGATCAGCGGGGTGTGGCCGTCCTCGTGCTGCAGGCCCTCGCCGTTCAGCGTGGTGCGGCCGGCGGTGGCGCCGAGCAGGAAGCCGCGGCCCATCTGGTCGGCGAGCTGCCACATCTGGTCGGCGGTGCGCTGCCAGCCGAACATCGAGTAGAAGATGTAGATCGGGATCATGTGCTCGCCGTGCGTGGCGTACGACGAGCCGACCGCGATCGTGGAGGCCATCGAGCCCGACTCGCTGATGCCCTCGTGCAGGATCTGGCCCTCGGTCGACTCCTTGTACGACAGCAGCAGTTCGCGGTCGACCGCCTCGTAGGTCTGGCCGTGCGGCGAGTAGATCTTCGCCGTCGGGAAGATCGCGTCGAGACCGAAGGTACGCGCCTCGTCAGGGATGATCGGCACGAACCGGTGGCCGATCTCCTTGTCGCGCATGAGGTCCTTGAGCAGGCGGACGAACGCCATGGTGGTGGCGACGTTCTGCTTTCCGGAGCCCTTCTTCAGCTGCGCGTAGGCGGCGTCGCCGGGAAGTTTGACCGGCTTGGCGCGCATCACGCGCTTGGGCAGGAAACCGCCCAGAGCCGCGCGCCGCTCCTTCATGTACTGGATCTCGGGGTCGTTCTCGCCCGGGTGGAAGTACGGGGGAAGGTCGGCCTCGAGGGCGGAGTCGGGGATCGGCAGGTAGAGCCGGTCGCGGAACTCCTTCAGGTCGGCCTTGGACAGCTTCTTCATCTGGTGCGTCGCGTTGCGCGCCTCGAAGTCCTTGCCGAGGGTCCAGCCCTTGATGGTCTGGGCGAGGATGACGGTCGGCTGGCCGACGTGCTCGCGAGCCGACTTGTAGGCCGCGTACACCTTGCGGTAGTCATGGCCGCCGCGCGACAGCTTGCGGATGTCCTCGTCCGACAGGTGCTCGACCATCTTGCGCAGGCGCGGGTCGTCGCCGAAGAAGTTCTCGCGGATGTACTCGCCGGACTCGACGGAGTAGGTCTGGAACTGGCCGTCGGGGACGGTGTTCATCTTGTTGACCAGCACGCCGTCGACGTCGGCCGCCAGCAGCGGGTCCCAGTCACGGCCCCAGACGACCTTGATGACGTTCCAGCCGGCGCCGCGGAAGTAGGACTCCAGCTCCTGGATGATCTTTCCGTTGCCACGTACCGGGCCGTCGAGACGCTGCAGGTTGCAGTTGATGACGAAGGTGAGGTTGTCGAGCTCCTCGCGGGCCGCCAGGCCGATCGCGCCGAGCGACTCGGGCTCGTCCATCTCGCCGTCACCGAGGTAGCACCAGACGTGGCTCCGGCTGGTGTCCTTGATCTTCCGGTTCAGCAGGTAGCGGTTGAACCGGGCCTGGTAGATCGCCCCGATCGGGCCGAGACCCATGGAGACCGTGGGGAACTCCCAGAAGTCGGGCATCAGGCGGGGGTGCGGATAGGAGGGCAGGCCCTTGAAACCGTGCGAGAGCTCCTGGCGGAAGGCGTCGAGCTGGGCCTCGTTGAGGCGGCCCTCAAGGAAGGCGCGGGCGTAGATGCCAGGTGCGGCGTGGCCCTGGAAGAAGACCTGGTCTCCGGACTCGCCGTGGTCCTTGCCGCGGAAGAAGTGGTTGAAACCCACCTCGTAGAGCGACGCGGCCGAGGCGTAGGTGGCGATGTGCCCGCCGACGTTGGTGCGGGCATTGGCCCGGGTCACCATGACCGCCGCGTTCCAGCGCGTGTAGGCGCGGATCCGGCGCTCGACGTACTCGTCGCCCGGGAACCAGGGCTCACGTTCCGGCGGGATGGTGTTGATGTAGTCGGTGCTACGCAGGCCGGGCACGCCGACCTGATGCTCGCGGGCCCGTTCCAACAGCCGAAGCATCAGGTAACGAGCACGAGTGCGACCTTCCGTCTTGATGACGTTGTCGAGCGACTCGAGCCACTCCTGGGTCTCACTGGGGTCGACATCAGGAAGCTGGCTGGGTAGGCCGTCGCTGATGATCGAGAAACGCTGGCGTCCGGAAGCCACTGGGTCTCGCCTTCCGAGGATGGACTTTTGTCTGGTGTAGGTCGTCTTCCATCCTGGTCGCTTACCCCGGAAAGTGCATCTCTACTTACCGGTAACCAGGAGATCCCTGCTGGCAGGGGTACATAAGTGGCCTAGACCACCGATGGTAGGACGAATTGCCGTCAAAGGTTACATCGAGGTTCCCTCTTTTTTACAGGTCCCCTCCCTGTGAATCCGGGTCCCGCCGGCCGGCCGGGTCCGGAACCCTCACGCGAGGAGGGCTCCCAGGGCTGGGAGGAGCGACTGAAACCTTGCATATATGTAACGAGTGGCCCTCCCTCTTAGTGCCCTCCGCGCCCCTTTCGTACGCCCATGTAGAGCTGGAGCGTCCCGTATAAGGTGATCTACCCAGTGCGGGCGCGTGACGGATGGGGCGCCTGATGCGCTCCGCGCCGGGTGCGGTCGTCAGCGCAGCTCACGATGGATCGTAGGATCGGTATGTGAGATCTCAGACGATCGAGGTGGTAACGGGTTCCCGGGAACGGGTGCACGACATCACCTCCGAGTGCGAGAGCTTCGTCCGGTCATGCGGGGGCGACGGTCTGTTGAACGTCTTCGTGCCCCACGCGACCGCCGGGGTCGCGCTGCTGGAGCTGGGCTCAGGCAGTGACGACGATCTGCTCGTGGCGCTGGAGGCTCTGCTTCCCGCCGATGACAGATGGAGGCATGCGCACGGCTCAAGAGGGCATGGACGGTCGCATGTCATGCCCGCCCTCATTCCGCCGTACGCCACCGTCCCGGTCCTGTCGGGGCGGCTCGCGCTGGGAACCTGGCAGTCCATCGCCGTGGTGGATCTCAACGTCGACAATCTGGAACGCCAGGTCCGTTTGTCATTTTTGTCGGACTAATTCATACGTAGCCCAGTCGTTGCCGTGGCGACCGTTGACGACTAAGGGTCACAGCGTGTGGACTGTGCCGAAGCACTTTGAGCACCGTGTGATTGCGGGGCCATCCAAGCAGGAGGGACAAACGTGAGCGCGACCGCGGGTCAGGCCCAGGGCGAACGCGGCCTGGCCGAACGACTCGGCCTCAAGCAGGGTCAGGTGGTGCAGGAGGTCGGATGGGACGAGGACGCTGACGACGATCTGCGCGACTCCGTCGAGGAGCTGACCGGTAACGAGCTGGTCGATGAAGACTTCGAGGACGTCGTCGACGTCGTGCTGCTCTGGTGGCGTGACGGTGACGGTGATCTGTTCGACGCCCTGAGCAGCGTGGTGACCAACCTCACCGATGGTGGCCAGATCTGGCTGCTCACTCCCAAAGCCGGCCGGGACGGGCACGTGGAGCCGAGCGACATCGGGGAAGACGCCACCACTGCGGGTCTCTCGCAGACCAGCAGCATCAGTGCGGCCCCCGACTGGTCGGGGACGCGTCTGGCGACGCCCAAGGCGCGCCGCTAAGGGTCCGCCCTGCCGTACGGCTCGCGCGAGCCGTACGGCAGGATGATGACGCATGCCTCATGCGACGAAAGGAACCCCGGCCATGGCGATCGAGGTGGGTACCCAGGCTCCGGGCTTCGAGCTGAGCGACCAGCACGGCACCCCGGTCAAGCTTTCCGACCACCGGGGCAAAAAGATCGTGCTGATCTTCTATCCTCTCGCGTTCACCGGCGTCTGCGGCGGCGAACTCGACGCCATCCGCGACGAGTTCATGGCCGACATGCCCGAAGACGTTGAAGTTCTCACCATCTCGATTGACTCCATCTTCGCTCACCGCGCGTGGGCGGATCAGAAGGGCTACACCTTCCCGCTGCTCTCCGATTTCTGGCCGCACGGACAGGTCGCGCGAGCGTACGGTGTGTTCGATGAGGAGAAGGGCTTCGCGGAGCGCGGAACCTTCATCATCGACGGCGAGGGCGTGGTCCGCTGGCGTGTCGTGAATCCGATTTCACAGGCCCGCGACATCGCCGAGTACCGCAAGGTGCTCGCCGAACTTCCCTAAGCGGTGATCCGGCGACCGCCCGTTCACGTGGCGCCCGCCGGTCCGACCTCTCGGAGGCGATCATGCCCTGCTTCTCCTGCGGGGCCAGGCAGACCGACCCGATCCGTGGTGCCAGCCCGTGGACGCGCGGGGTGCGCGACGAGACGCAGGTGCTGATCTGCCCGGACTGCCGGCGCACCCATGAAGTCGAGCTCGACACGTGCTCCTCATGCGGTTCCGTCGCGCTCATCTGCCGGCTCGGCGAGGTGGAGTGCCGGTCCTGCGGCTCGGTGCGGCTCGCCCGAGCCGACGGCCGACCGGCCGTCGCCTGTGCCCCGGGCCTGGCCGACGAGGTGGAGGCCGCCCTGGCCAGGGTGCTGCGCCGGGTCCCCTGAGGGGCCGTTTTCGCCTGGAGACGGGGCCCCAGGCCGGTCACGTCCGCATACGTGGTGTGCGAGTGTTCGGGATCGGGCCGGCCGGTCACCGCTGGGGCGAGAAGCGCGGCCAGGGCGGGTGGGGGCTCCAGAGTGGTTTTTGTGATCTGGGTGGTTCGGCACGCCACCGGCCCCCGACATCAACGTCGTCTACACCATCAAAGAGCCCGCCG
>NZ_JBEXUE010000632.1:0-4906 GCF_040614275.1 Streptosporangium sp. NPDC006013 | reverse complement strand
TCGTGGTGACGCCGCTGTTCTTCCCCGGGGGCGACATCGGCGACCTCGCGGTGAACGGCACGGTCAACGACCTGGCCATGTGCGCGACGGCCGCGCCCACCTCGGCACCGGCGATCCGCAGCCCTCGTACCGAGACCGGTCCCAGCGGAGCGCCCGCGAGCGGCCGCAGCAGTACCCGGCCGGCGGGCACGTCGGGATAGAGGCCGAGCGCCGCGTGCACGAGGGTCACCGCGGCGGCGGCCGACCACGCCTGCGGGCGGCAGGCGGCCGGATAGGCCACCGGACGCCCGAGCGCCGCCCGGTCGTCGCCGCCGAACAGCTCCGGCAGCCGGTAGCTGAACGCCTCTCCGGCCGCGAGCAGTCCCTCCGCGAGGATCGCCGCGTGTTCGGCGAACCCGGCGCGGGCCAGTCCGGCGACCACGATCGCCGTGTCGTGCGCCCAGATCGACCCGCAGTGGTAGGACAGCGGGCTGAAGCCGCCGGCGTCCGCCGACATCGTCCGCAGGCCGAAACCACCGGCCATCTCCGGGGAGACGAGGAGGTCGGCGATCCCGGCCTCCTCGGCCCCGGTGAGCAGGCCGGTGCCGAGCAGGTGGCCGATGTTGCTGGTCAGCGCGTCGACCGGGCGCTTGTCCCGGTCCAGGGCCAGTGCGGGGAAGCTGCCCCGTGGCCCCTCCACCCAGAACCGGGCCCGGAAGCGCTCGGCCAGCGCCGCGGCGTGCTCGCGCCAGCGGGCGGCTCCCGGGCGGCCGAACGCCTCCAGCAGGTCGGCGCCCTGCCGGGCCGCCTGGTGGGCGTAGCCCTGCACCTCGACCAGGGCGATCGGCGGCTGGGCCTGGCGTCCGTCATGGAAGCGCAGCGCGTCGCCGGAGTCCTTCCAGCCCTGGTTGGCCAGGCCCCGGCCGCTGGTGTCGACGTACTCGATGAAACCGTCCCCGTCGGGGTCGGCGTGCTCGCCGAGCCAGCCGAGCGCGGCCTCCAGGTGGGGCAGCAGCGCGGCGATCTCCGCGGCGGGGGCACCCCAGCGCCAGGCGTCGTGCAGCAGGCTGATCCACAGCGGCGTGGCGTCGATCGTGCCGTAGTAGGCGGCGGGCAGGTGCAGCCCGTTGCCCTCGACCGCGAACTCGTGCCGGCGCAGCTCGTGCATGATCTTCCCGGGGGCTTCGCCGGAGCCGAGGTCGATCTTGGTTCCCTGCCTGCGGGCCAGCACCCGGAGGGTGCCCATGGCCAGCTCCGTGCCGAGTGGCAGCAGCATCCGGGCGGCCCAGATGCCGTCACGCCCGAAGAGGGTGAGGAACCAGGGCACTCCCGCGCCGAGGAAGGTGTCGCCGGGGGCGGCGGTCTCGGCCAGCCGCAGCGAGCGCAGGTCGTCCATGGACTGCTCGAAGAGCCTGCTCAGCCGGTGGTCGGCGGCGACGACCCGGGGCGCCCCCTCCCCCACCGCCCACTCGGCGGGGCGATCGGGCGCGGTCACCACGGCCTGGGGGTCGCGCACCTCGACCCTCCAGGACAGGGTGATCCGGCCGCGGGGCGCCAGCTCGACCGGCCAGCGCAGGAAACCCGTGCGCGCGTACCCGGCGGACTCGGCCCGCGCGCCCGGGCCGGTCACCACGACCCGGACGCCGCCGGAGTTCCAGGAGATCTCACCGGGCGCGGTGCACTCGGCCACGGCCTCCACGGTGTCACCGCCGGACTTCACCACCTCGATGGGGGCGAAGTCGCAGCCCAGCTCCAGGCTCACGACGGCGGCGACGGGGACGGTGGCACTGGAGACGATCTCGACACGTTCCTCCATGCCCCCCGGTACGACCTGCCGGAATCGCTCGATCCGTACAGTGGGATCGGGGACGGGATCACCCAGCCATCGGGCCAGCGTGACGAATCTGGTGGCGCCCGCCCCCTGGGGGGCATGGCCGACGGCCTCGGGCTCCCGGCCGTCGATCGTCAGGGTGGCCTGCGACAGGGCGCGGGAGTCCGCGTGGAACACGCCCTGGACACCGGCCGGGCGGATCTGCCCGTCGCCGCCGCTCAGCGCGACGGTCGGCGCCAGCACGGTGCTGACGAGGTCGTGCAGCAGGGGCTGGAGGCGGTAGGCCGCGGTGGAATCGGCCACCGTGACCGCCTGGGGGGTAGGGGATGAGGCGTCGTCGAACACGACTGACTCCCTGAGATCGTGTCGAGCCGGTGACGTCTTGACAGACGACGGCCGGTGGGTGCACATTGCGAAACACTCTCTTTACTTGAACGATCCAACCATTACACTCCGTTTACTTGAACGATCCAATCATGCCTCATCCCCTCTTGAACGTTCAAACCCTCAGAAAGGTGCATATGGCTACGAAGGTGACGATTACCGATGTCGCACGCCGTGCCGGGGTATCGCGCCAGACGGTGTCGAACGTGCTCAACAGCCCCGAACTGGTCCGCGAGGAGACCCGCGACCGGGTGCGGGAGGCCATCGAGGCGCTCGGCTACCGGGCCAGCCAGGCCGCGCGGCAGATGCGGACCGGCCGCTCGCGGCTGATCGCCACGCGCATCGAGCCGGACCGGGACGGGATCAACGGCTCGGTCCTGGACCGGTTCCTGCACGGGCTGACCGCCTCGGCGGCCCGGGCCGGATATCGGATCCTGCTCTACGCGGCGGGCGACGAGCGATCGGAGATCGACACCTTCGACGACCTGGTCGGAAGTCACGAGCCGGACGCCTTCGTGCTCACCAGCACCTACCACGGCGACGGCCGCCCCGCGTGGCTGCGCGAGCGGCGGCTGCCGTTCGTCACGTTCGGGCGGCCATGGGGAAACGCGGGAAACGCGGGAAACGCGGGAAACGCGGGTGGTGCTTCCGGCGGGGAGGCGGCCGGCGATCCGGAGCACCCCTGGGTCGACGTGGACGGTGCGGCCGGCACCGCGGCGGCCACCCGCCACCTGCTCGACGCGGGTCACCGGCGGATCGGGTTCCTCGGCTGGCCGCCCGGCTCCGGCGTGGGCGACGACCGCAGGTCCGGCTGGACCAGGGCTCTCGTCGGTGCCGGGATCGACCCGGCCGGCCTGGACCAGGCCACGGACGACGGGGTGGCCGACGGCGAGAAGGCGGCCCGCGACCTGCTGCGCGCCGAGCAGCCGATCACCGCGCTGGTCTGCGCCAGCGACTCGCTCGCCCTGGGCGCGCTGCACGCCGTCCGCTCCCTCACGGCCTCGGGACAGCTGACCGCCTCGGGACGGCTGACAGCCGAGGGCCGTCTCACGGTCGCGGGACAGGCCGGTGGCGAGGAGGGCCTCCCGGTCCGCGTGATCGGTTTCGACGACACGCCGGTGGCGAAGGCGGTGGGGCTCAGCAGCGTCAGCCAGCCGCTGGCCGAGGCCGCGGCCGGCTGCGTCGGCCTGCTCACCCGGCTGTTCGACCCGCCCTCCCCCGGTGCCCCCGACGCCCCCGAGGCCGGTGGGCCTCGCACGCACGTACTGCTCCAGCCGTCTCTGGTCCTCCGGCAGTCGTCATGACCGTATGACCGCATGACCACCTGGCTCTTCTTCAGATCACCCCCCAGGAAGATTGGAAAAGCACGATGAAACAGCCGATCAAGCAGCACAACCTCCGTACCGCGGTACTCGCCGCGCTCGCCGTGGGCACCCTGGCGGCCTCGGCCGCCTGCGGCAGCGGTTTCGACGACTCCGCCGGCCAGAGCAGCGCCCCGCAGAGCAGCGGGCCCGCCAGCCTGCAGGTGCTCATCGGCTCCTCCGGCGACGCGGAGACGAACGCGCTGCGCGCGGCCGCCCAGACGTGGTCGGCGTCCTCGGGCAGCACCGCGACGATCACCCCCGCCCAGGACCTGACCCAGCAGCTCGGCCAGGCCTTCGCCGGAAGCAACCCGCCGGACGTGTTCTACGTCGACGCCGCGCGCTTCGCCGACTACGCGAGCGTCGGGGCGCTGGAGCCGTACGCGGACAAGATCTCCGACTCCGCCGACTTCTACCCCGGCCTGCGCGAGACGTTCACCTACAACGGCACCTTCTACTGCGCGCCCAAGGACTTCTCCACGCTGGCGCTGATCGTCAACGACGACCTGTGGAAGAAGGCCGGGCTCACCGACGCCGACGTGCCGACCAGCTGGGAGCAGCTCACCGCGGTCTCCAGGAAGCTCAAGGACAAGCAGCCGGACATCACCCCGCTGGTCATCGGCGACACCCGCGACCGGGTCGGCGCGTTCATGGTGGAGGCCGGCGGCTGGATCGTCAGCCCCGACGGCAAGCAGGCGATCGCCGACAGCCCGGAGAACGCCGCGGGCCTGAGCTACGTGCAGGGCCTGCTGAAGGACGGGCTCGCCCGGTTCCCCAAGCAGGTGGACGCGGGCTGGGGCGGTGAGGCGTTCGGCAAGGCCAAGGCCGCGATGACCATCGAGGGTAACTGGATCAAGGGCGCGATGAAGGTCGACTACCCGGACGTCAAGTACAGCGCCCACGAGCTGCCGGCCGGCCCCAAGGGCAAGGGCACCCTGTCCTTCACCACCTGCTGGGGCATCGCGGCCAAGAGCAAGCACAAGGAGCAGGCGATCTCCTTCGTCGAGGCGATGACCAAGGCCGACCAGCAGATGGCCTTCGCCAAGGCGTTCGGCGTGATGCCCTCGCGCCAGTCGGCCAAGGACGCCTTCGTCCAGGCCTTCCCCGAGGACGCCCCGTTCGTCGACGGCGCCGAGTACGCCCAGGGGCCGGTCAACGCCCCCAAGATGGACAGCGTGCTGGCCGACTTCGACACCTCCATCCAGCAGCTGCCCGCGGGCGACCCCAAGAAGATCCTGGCGAACCTGCAGAAGAACACCAAGGCCGCGCTCGGCAACTGAGTCAGACCGGTGGCCGAACAGGAGTGGGCACGGCAGCCCCGCCTCAGGCGTCGCCGCAGGCGGCGGTGGGC
>NZ_JBEXUE010000631.1:0-4923 GCF_040614275.1 Streptosporangium sp. NPDC006013 | reverse complement strand
ACGTGGAGGCCGCGGAGACGGCGAGAAAGATCGGCCTGCCGCTGGTCAGGGCGGCGCCGGGCAGCAGGTGGCCGAGCACGCGACGGGCTCGGGCTCGGCGAGCAACTCCGAGACCATCGAGACGAACCGGGGATGGGTACCGGCCGTGGCCGCCCTGACCAGCGGCAGGCCGATCTTTCTCGCCGTCTCCGCGGCCTCCACGTCGAGGTCGTAGACGACCTCCATGTGGTCGGAGACGAAACCGATCGGCACCAGCACCACCGCCCGGGCGTCGACCTCCAGCAGATGGTCGCAGACGTCGGGCTCCAGCCACGGAATGTGAGGGGCGCCGCTCCGGCTCTGCCAGACCAGGTCCCACGCCCTGTCGCCACCCAGCTCCGCGGTGACCAGCGTGGCCGCGCGGCGCAGCTGAGCCTCGTACGCCCCGCCGCTCTCGCCGGCCGTCTCGGCCATCGAGACCGGAATGCTGTGCGCCGTGAAGATCAGCCGGGCGGAGTCACCGAGCCCGTCGGGCAGCCGGTCCAGCGCCTCGCGGGTGTGGTCGGCCATCGCCGCGATGAAGCCCGGGTGGTCGAAGTAGTGCCGGAGCTTGACCACCTCGGGGGCCCCCTCGACCGCGGCCCTGGCCAGCGCGATGTCGTCGATGTACTGCCGGCAGCCGGAGTACGAGCTGTAGGCCGAGGTGACGAAGGCCGCCGCCCTGCGCACGCCGTCGGCCGCCATCTCGCGGAGCGTGTCCTCCAGATAGGGATGCCAGTTGCGGTTGCCCCAGTAGATCGGAAGATCGATGGTCGGTGCCACGGCCGCGATCAGGTCGCGGCACTGCTGGTTGATCGGGCTGGCCCCGCCGAAGCGCTGGTAGTGCGCCTCGACCTCCAGCAGCCGCTCGCGCGGGATCCCGCGGCCCCGCACCACGTTCTCCAGGAACGGCATCACGTCGTCAGGCTTCTCGGGACCCCCGAACGAGACGACGAGGAGTGCGTCGTAATTCCCCATGGTCTTCATCAAACCGCATGCCGGGGCGTTCTCTCGCATGGTCACCATGCGTAGTTCGTCATCAACAACATTTGTGGATGCGTGTTTGGGGGCATGTCCGAAGACGGCAGCCGGGGTAGGTTCGAAACTGTGACCCCATTTAACGACATCCGCGATTATGTCGGCGTGCCGCGGGTGGCATCCCTGCGGCTATCCCCCGATGGAACGCGCCTGGTCAGCGTGGTGCAGGCGCTCAACCCCGATGGCAGATCCTACGGAACCTCCCTTTGGGAGATCCCGCTCGACGGCCGAAGGCCGCACCGGCTGACCAGATCGGTCAAGGGCGAGGCCGGGGCCGAGTTCACCCAGCGTGGTGATCTGCTCTTCGGCTCGCGCCGGCCCGACCCGACGGTCAAGGACGCCGACGAGGAGGTTCCGGCGCTCTGGCTGCTGCCCGCGGCGGGAGGAGAGGCCCGGCAGATCGCATCCAGACCGGGGGGTGTCGCCGGGTTCGCGATCGGCGGGCAGACCGTGGTCTTCTGCTCCGACGTGCTCCCGGGCGACGAGGCGGGGGAGGCCGAGCGGCGCAAGACGCGCAAGGAGGCGGGGATCAGTGCGATCCTGCACGAGAGCTACCCGGTGCGTTACTGGGATCACGACCTCGGGCCCGGCGAGCCCCGGCTGTTCGCGGGCACGCTGGGCGAGGAGGAACGGCTGACCGAGGTCAGGGATCTCACCCCCCAGCCGGGCAAGGCCTTGGCGAGCCACAGCGCCTACGACGTGACGCCGGACGGTTCCACGGTCGTGGCCACCTGGGGTGTCTCGATGCCGCACGGCGAGCTCCGTTTCGAGCTGGTCGCCATCGAGGCGGCCAACGGCGGTGCCCGGCGGGTCCTCGCCGCCGATGACGGCCACGACTTCGACGGGCCGATCAGAATCTCTCCCGACGGACGCCTGGTCGCGTGCGTCCGGAGCAACCACGCCGACATCGACCACATCCCCGAGAGCACCCTGTGGATCGTCGATCTGGCCACCGGTGAGGGCCACCCCGCGGGCGGGGAGCTCTGGCCGTCCGACATCGTCTGGGCGCCCGACTCCCGCTCGCTGTTCATGGCCGCCGACCATCACGGCCGCCGCCCGATCTTCCTGGTCCCGGCCGACGGTTCCGCGCCGGAGCGGCTCACCGGTGACGACGCCGCGTACGCCTCGCTCAACGTCGCGCCCGACGGCACCGTCTACGCACTGCGCGGCGCGGTGGACGCGCCCGCGGCCCCGGTCAGGGTGGCCGCGGACGGCACCGTCGAAAGGCTTCCCTCCCCCGCCCCCGAGCTGGTGCTGCCCGGCAGGCTCACCGAGGTGACCGCGATCGCCGACGACGGCGCGGAGATCAGGGCCTGGCTGGCGCTGCCCGAGGGAGCCTCGGCGAAGAACCCCGCGCCGATCCTGCTGTGGATCCACGGCGGCCCGCTGGGCAGCTGGAACGACTGGTCCTGGCGCTGGAACCCGTGGATCATGGCCCAGAACGGTTACGCCGTGCTGCTTCCCGACCCGTGTATGTCCACGGGGTACGGGCCGGAGATGATCCGGCGCGGCTGGGCCAACTGGGGCCCGCGCACCCACGCCGACCTGATGGCGATCACCGACGCCGCGTTGGAGCTGCCCGAGGTCGACGCCACCAGGACCGCCGCCATGGGCGGCTCGTTCGGCGGCTACATGGCCAACTGGGTCGCCGGGCACACCGACAGGTTCAGTGCGATCGTCACCCACGCCTCGCTCTGGAACCTCGACCAGTTCGCCGGCACCACCGACGCATCGATGTACTGGCAGCGCGAGTTCGGAGCCCCGGGCACCGGGCTGTACGCGAAGCTCTCTCCGCACCGGTCGCTGGGGAACATCTCCACCCCGATGCTGGTCATCCACGGTGACAAGGACTACCGGGTCCCCATCGGCGAGGCGCTGCGCCTCTGGTGGGACCTGCAGCGCTCCGACGTGGAGTCGAAGTTCCTGTACTTTCCCGACGAGAACCACTGGGTGCTCAAGCCGGGCAACGCGGTTGTCTGGTACGAGACCGTGCTGGCCTTCCTGGACCAGCATGTCCTCGGCCGCGAGTGGAAACGCCCTGAGTCGCTGTCGTGAGCCCGATGGAGGAATCGTGGACGGTGCCGTGACCGGCCGGTCGGCGGAGGAGATCGCCGGTTCGTGAGCCCGGTGAAGCGAGTGAGGAGTGGTGAGGGGATCGTGGACAGTGCCGTGACCTTCGGCAGGCTGGCGGAGGAGATAGCCAGGGAGGCCGGTGAGATGCTTCTGGCCAAGCGTCCACCCCGTCCCGAGGTGCTGGTCACCAAATCCAGCCCCACCGACGTGGTGACAGCCCTCGACCGGGCCTCGGAGGAACTGATCCGCAACAGGATCAGGGCGGTCAGGCCCGGCGACGCGATCCTCGGCGAGGAGGGCGGCTCTACCGGCGACGGCAGGGTCCGCTGGATCGTCGACCCGATCGACGGAACCGTCAACTTCCTGTACGGGCTGCCCGAGTGGGCGGTCAGCATCGCGGTCGAGGTGGACGGCGAGGTGATCGCGGGGGTGGTCAACGTCGTGCCCCGCGGAGAGGTGTTCACCGCCGTCAGGGGCGAGGGCGCGTGGCTGGCGGGGGAGCGGCTGCGCTGCAACACCGGTGTGCCGCTGGAACGGGCACTGATCGCCACCGGATTCGGCTACGAGAGCGGGCGGCGCGAGGTGCAGGCGGAGGTGCTCCGTCACGTGGTGCCGCGGGTACGTGACATCCGCAGGGGTGGATCGGCGGCCTCGGACCTCTGCTCGGTGGCGGCGGGCCGGGTGGACGGCTACTACGAGCGCGGCCCGAACGTCTGGGACTACGGGGCCGGCGGCCTCATCGCCCAGGAGGCGGGGGCCAGACTCGGTGGATTGGCCGGCAGGCCGGCCAATCCCGGCCTCGTCCTGTGCGCGGCGCCCGGCCTGTTCGAGGAACTGCACGACCTGCTGCTCCCGCTGGATCCGGAGCGCGACGCCTGAGGCCTCGACTCCGGACCCTCGCGGTACGGGCACGAAAGAGCCCCCCGGCCAAGATGGCCGGGGGGCTCCCTCCCATCAGCGCTGAATGGAAACGCCGTTGTCTGTGGCCAGACGCTGGAGATCCTCGATCTCGGCGGTGAAGGTGTCGGCGAGGTAGTCGTCGCCGGAGGACCTGGCCTCCTGCAGATTCCTGTATGCCTGGTCGAGGCGGTGTTCGATTGTGGTGGTGAACTCGCCCATCTCACCTTCTTTCTCACGGACGCATGGGGGCGGAAGGTACCGCGATAGAGACTGGAACCGGCTGTACCCACGGTGGCCCAGTAGCTAAACCTGTGTGTTTCCGACATCACACGGAGTGTCTACCCCTGGGAGGGCCTTACCGTGTGCTTACAGGGGATGGGGTGAGAATGAGGGGCCGTTCCAGCGGCTGCTCATGGAATGTGACGGGAGGTGCCATAAGCCGTGCGAGTGCTTGTGGTCGAGGACGAGCGGGTGCTCGCCGACGCGATCGCGACCGGGCTCCGGCGCGAGGCGATGGCCGTGGACGTGGCCTACGACGGCGCCGGCGCGCTGGAGCGGACGGGCTACATCGACTACGACGTCATCGTCCTGGACCGGGACCTGCCCAAGGTCCACGGTGACGAGGTCTGCCGCCGGCTGGTGGCCTCCCGTACCGCGTCGCGGATCCTCATGCTGACCGCCTCGGGTGACGTCGACGACAAGGTGGAGGGGCTGGGGCTGGGCGCCGACGACTACCTGGCCAAGCCCTTCGTGTTCATCGAGCTCGTCGCGCGGGTGCGGGCGCTCGGCCGCCGCTCCGCCCCGGCGCCGATCGGCGGTTCCATCCGTTCCCCATTCGTAGGAAGATGCCGATGGCAGGCACTTCTCGTGAAGGGACGGGGAGATCGAAGCGGA
>NZ_JBEXUE010000630.1:0-4923 GCF_040614275.1 Streptosporangium sp. NPDC006013 | reverse complement strand
GCCGCGCGTCGGGCGGTCGCTGGCCGCGCTGCGGCTCTTCGGCCGGTCGCGGCCAGCGCCGCCCACGCGCCAATCCCCGATAGAGAACCGGCTGAAACACGGGGAAGCCAATCATGGAGTACGCCCAGACAGTCGACGTACCCACCGCAGTCGGGACAGTGAGAGCACGCCTTCGGCGGGGATCTCTGACTCCTAGGCGATCACGCGACGCCAAACTCGCGGAGTGGCCGAGGTGAAACCTGGTTTCTCGCACACTATCTATCCCGAGGCACAGAAGACTGACTCCACCGCATCAAACCCGGCTGCAACCGTAGGGGCAACACATGACGGTGGAACGGTGGCCAGCAAACGGATACGCAGAGCCAAGCTCGACGCTCCGTCGCCCGCCTGCTGCCTCTACGCGATGGGTTGTCGGTGTACGAGGTGATTAGCTGAGAATTCAGGGACTCCAGAGTAATCTACGTAGATGTAACAAAGGCTACGCGACTGGCGCTGGAGTCGATATGTTTTCCCTTCCATTCATCCGCCCCGTGATTTTGCACCTGGGGTATGGAATTGCAGGCTTTTTCGATGGTCCGGAAGGTGGTCATCAAATTCGAACCTACAAGGGGAGTGTCATCGATGTAAGCAAGCAGACGTTCTGGAAATCCTTTGGCTGCATATATCTAACTGTGCGAAATAGGTCAAATAGTGAAGTGACGATCAGCGACTGGCGGCTGACTGAGTCGCAGGGGGGTGTGATGTTTGTTGAGGGCGATGATCTGCCCTTCCGTATTGACCCCAAAGATTTCGCTGTTATTGCGCTTCCCGAATTCAGTAATAATGCCCGGAAGAGTTCAAGGATATGGCAACCTCAAGTGACGCTAGGTGAATCCGGAGTAACGGTAAAGGCGCGACAGCGAGTCTTGGTGCCTCCTGTCACCAAATGGGGAGGTCGTGGAGATGTAGGGCTGGTGTTCAACCCGTCGGAAGCCCGAAGGGTTGCCGCTATTCGCCAGATGGCTGAGGAGATCACCGCTAGATTGAGAGGTAGTACCAACTTCTATAGCACGGAGATGACAAGCCGTGAAGAGACTCGCCGTCGACTGGAAACCTTTAAGTTCTTCATCGAGAAGCAGGATGGCTATAAGCTTCTTCATCGGAATGGGGTAGGGAATCTGAGGGAAAGTGATGTGCAAATACTATTTCAAGCAGTGTGGCACGGGACCCCTTTCGATGTTAACCGCGAGCCGCGCAATGGGCGTGGGGCGGTTGACTTTTCTGTGAGCATGGGATCAAAGGACAAATCCCTAGTCGAGTTTAAGCTTGCCAGTAGCAAGCGACTGGAATCAGGTTTGCGCAATCAATTGAAGATCTATGAGGATGCAAATCGTACTAGTAGTTCATTTTATGTCATTGTCTATTCGGATGATAAAGATGAGCAGAAAATTGGACGTCTAATGGATAGCTTGACGGATGAAGAGCGTTCGACGATTGTGCTCGTGGATGCCAGGGAAGATAACAAGGGATCTGCATCCAGTGAGCATGGCTAGTGGCGAGACACTTACCAGCCAACGTGACGGAAAAATCGGTCATCACTGCCAATCGATGCCCTCTATGAGCAGCCATTCAATCCCAGGGTTGAGTAATATATCGGTTTGGTAATCAGGCTTGAAAATCGTAACATCAGGCTGCCGCGGGGCTTCCGTTCCTCGGGCCTGGCGGCCCTGCGGTACGGCTCCCCTTGCCATCGGATACGGGGCGGGCCATCGGCAAGGGGCTGTGTACAGCATATACAGCAACGTCGCTCACGCGATCACACACCACTAGGAAGAACCTGCCGCGTAACCAGACCGAGGAGCCCTATACATCGTGAACGGCTCTCGTTTTCAAGTAGGCTCTTATGTCATCGAAAGACCAGTAGAGGGATCGGCAGCGGTTGATGAATTCTGCCCCCTGGCGTCAAGTGGCAAACTTTCGGTGGTTACTTTATTAAGGAGCATGCTCCAGCAGATGGTGATTTGCGCAGCAAACGCTAAGGGGAGGCTGCGCCGCAGTTCGCAAGAGAGCATTACAGCGAACCTGAAAGCTCGACGTTACTTGTGATCAGTCATCTGACTTGGAAGGGTATGTGTATTCCGGGTAACGCCAACCCTTGATCACCAGTGCAGCAAGCAGTATTCCTATGCGGTCACACATGAGGGGACAGCCACAGTCGCGCGGTGCCGTCCCATCCAGCAGTAGCTAACAGATGCCCATCTGGAGAGAAGGTCACTGCAAGTACGGGGCCGCTGTGGCCGTTGAGAGGGGCTCCGATTGGCTGATGTGTGGCTAGGTCCCATAGTTGTACGGTGCCGTCCCATCCAGCGGTAGCCAGCAGGTGGTCGTCGGAGAGCCCTGATATTCCCAGGAACCCGCCCGTATCGCTGACAAGGGGATCGCTTATCGGTGTGCAGGTGATCGGGTCCCACAACTGCATAGTGCCATCCTCGCTGGCTATGGCGAGTAGATGGCCGTCGGGAGAAAATCTCACCCCAATAATGGGACTGTTATGGATGATAGGGGTGCCAATTGGCTTATATGTAGTCGAGTCCCACAACTGCACGGTGCCATCTTCGCTAGCCGTAACTAACTTATCGCCATCGGGAGAGAATCTAAGTCCAATAATGGCATTCTTGTGACCGGTAAGAGGGACGCCGATTGCCTCGCGGGTGCTCGCGTCCCATAGACGCATGGTGCCGTCCTCGCCTGCCGTCACTAGGAGGTGGCCGTCCGGTGAAAACTCCACTTCAACGACGACCTCAGCATGGCCCGTGAGAGGGGCACCGATTGGCTTGCCAGTGATGGGGTTCCACAGTCTTGCGGTGCCATCCCAGCTAGCACTGGCAAGCAGTCGACCGTCGGGAGAGAAACGCACGCCCGTAACCGCTCCTTTGTGACCAGTGAGAGGGACGCCGATCGTCTTTCGGGTGCTCGGATCCCATAGACGCATGGTGCCGTCCTCGCCTGCCGTCACTAGGAGGTGGCCGTCCGGTGAAAACTCCACTCCCAAGACGTGACCCGTGTGCCCCAGTAGTAGGTGGCCGGCACTAGGCCAAACGCTGCGCAGCGCCCGCTGGAGGTGCTCAATATGAGCTTGGGCGGCGGCGGCGGCCGTCGTAGTCGCCTGTAGTCGATTGGCAAGGTCATCGCGCTCCTCGTACAACGCGGCAACCTTAGGATTGAGTTGCTTATCGTGCTCTCGCTGCATATCGGCGCTGTCAGAGGAGATCCGCGATGGCGCCGTGCTGTCCTTAGCTACGGCAAGCGCCCGGACCTCCGAGACGAGATCCTGAGTTGTGATCAAGGAGTCTACGGGTGGTTCAGATGTATCAGCCGTGTGGTCATGCACATCCCGAGCGTCGCGTACAGCCACCCACAGTTGGCGGAACTCTTCTACGTTGCCGTTCATGGCCTCGACTACCAGCTCCAACTGGCCCCACCGCGGCTCCTTATCGCATCGCAGCACGCTGTGCACTGTGCTGTGGCTGATCACCTGGATCCGATGAGCGATGGTGCGCGTACTGGGCTCTCCGTTGGTCCGATGCAACCGCTTCAGACAGGCGCGTAGCGTCTCAAGTGGGACCTCGGCGGCCGGAGAAATCGGATGCTGCTGGCTCATAGTGAACGAGCATGCCAGGTTGTCAGAAAACGTAAAACCTATATGCCCATAGTCGCCCTGTAAGATTTTGTAAATAACTGTTGGCGTGTGTACCGATGCGTCTGACCTTGTCAGCAGCCTGGTGTCGTCCGTAAACGTCCCCTTTGGTTAGTTCAGGCTCGGACCACGCCGCCCCTCGGCAGGGTGGCTAGATCGCTACAACGGAAGCCACCGCCAGGCTGATGGCAGCCTTCCAAGTGAGCTCATACATGAAGGGGAAGCCGCATCGATGATGTCTAACTTGCTGCTCATCGCGTTGATCGCGGCCGTTTTACCGTCAGCTCTTGCTGCTGTGTATCTCTGTTCAGCTGACCCCGGTCGCCGGAGTCGGGCGTGGAAACTGCTTAGGCTGTTTCTGAAACGCTAGTCAAGCCCAGCAGGTCGACGATCGTAGCTACCGCCTGAGCATCCTCGATGTTCGTCCAGTAAGCGCGACACCGCAGCAGGGACGCGACAGCTCGTGCATTGAGCTTCCGCACCGTGTCCGAGTAACCACCAGATCTCACGCCTTCGATCGACGCCTGAACGGCCACCTTCGTGGAGCCCTGGTTTCAGTGTGAACAGCTACCCGGTAGCTGAGAAGCCGGGGTTATTCTTGGCAATCTTGGCGTTCATCCTCTACTAGGAGGCCCGCAGCCATGAAGCTTGCGGCAGCTCGGATCCGTGATTACCGATCCGTCCATGACTCGACCCCGTTCGAGGTTGAGGCTGGGAAGACCATCGCAGTCGGGGCGAACGAGGCGGGAAAGACCGCTTTGCTTCTGGCGCTCCAGACGATCAATCCGCCCGATGATCATGGCTGTAAACTTGACTCGCTGCGTGATTACCCTCGGTCGCGCTACACCGAGATCAGTAGAGGCCAGCACGACCCGTCCGACATCGAGGTCGTCGAGGCGACGTTCACGCTCGAACCTGACGATCTTGCCGCGCTGCATGCGGTTGATGCGATGGTGTTTGCCGATGCAACTACTTTCGTCTTGACGCGCTACTTGGACAATCACCGGACTTGGAGCCTGCCAGGTGTTCCCCAGGCCAGAAGTCTCGGCTCGGTGAGCAAGGACCTGACCAGGCTTAAAGCGCACCTGAAGTCTCAGGAGGGTGGGGCAGAGCTGGTCGACGAGATCGACGAAGTACTCGCCGGTGTCGCAGCTGAGGTTGAAGGGCTGAAGTTACGGCGGTTTGAGGATGAAGCCGGTCTGAGCAATGAAGCCGTCCAACAGGCCAGATCGGTACTGCATTCGTTT
>NZ_JBEXUE010000629.1:0-4932 GCF_040614275.1 Streptosporangium sp. NPDC006013 | reverse complement strand
CGTCTGTCGGCTCAGACCGCAGTGCGCTATCTGATGGGCCGAGGGTTCATCGAGATACGCGCCACGACGCACATCGTGCGCCGGGAGTTGCAGGGGGAGGACCTCAGTAGCCCGCTCAGCCGCATCGACCGCATAAGGATGATCGCCGACATCTGCCACAACCTTCCGGCTGTCTATCCTGTCTATCCCCTCGAACCGTAGAGACTGCCGAGGGCCGTGCGCTTGTCGTCGAGTGACGAGTGGGCGTAGATGGTCATGGTCACCTCGATGTCGGAGTGTCCGACGATCTCCTTGACGATGTGTGGTGGCACGCCCAGGTCGAGGAGCAGGCTGACGCAGGTGCGCCGGAGGTCGTGAAGCCGTACGGCTCCGAGTCCGGCCGCGGTGCGGATCTCTGCCCAGCTCCGTCGTAGGTTGTGCCGAAGATCAGAGACCACTGGCCGACCGCGATGGTCACGTCCTGATAGGAACTCCTCACAGAATGATCTCTCAGGGCGTCACGACGGTACGGTATGCCGATGGCGGACATCTACGAACTCGTGCTGTCGGTGGACATCCGTGCTGACGTGACCGACGACGAGCTCGCCGAGCTGCGGTGGCATGTGGGGCAAGGGCCACGACCTGAGCGACTGCCGATCGGCACTGACAGATACGTGGAAACCTATCCACTCGGTGATCCCGACGATCCCGATTGCGAGTGGGAGGACGCGGAAGCGGAGCCCGTGTTCGCGCAGCGAGGCGCTGCCTGGCGGGTGGGGGGCGCGCTCGTTGCCGAGTTGGTCGCGCGAGAGCGATCGGACGGCTGGGCGCTGACGGTACGCCAAGAACTCCATCCCGACGACTTCTACCGGCTCCGGACACTGCTGGACTGGCTCGGCCGGTGCTCGGTCGACGCACATGCCGACGGTGTCGAATCCTTCGTCGGCTACCTGCGCTCCCATGAGAGCACCGAGATCACGTCACTTGTTCTCTTGAACGGGCGGATTCGCGTGCCGGAGGACATCGAATCGCATACCCCGCACTGGGAGAACAGCAAGTTGTGACCGGCCCGGCCCGTGACATGTCGGAGGAGACAGGTGATCAAGAAGGATCCGCTGAGATTCGGGCCTGGACGGGCATGGTGCTACTGGCTGATGTTCGTTCTGAGCGTCGCTTTGGTGCTCACAGTCGGAGTCCATATGGCCAACCGCGACGATCTGGAGAAGGCGAGGCGATCAGTCACCACGCCGGCAAGGGAAGACGACACATCGAACGCGAAGATCATCGACAAGGATCAGCGCATCGAGGTTGACGAGGGCAGCCCGTTCTGGCCGCTGATAGAGGAGCTTCGAAGTGCTTCCCCTCACAGCGATTCCACGGCCACGGATTCCAAGAAGGAGTGATCGGGCCGGCTACCCGCATCGTGAGGTCTTTTTCACCAAGGCGCGCGATCACTTCGATCTGGCAGAGCCGGTCGACGAGCTATGGAGCCGCTACCGTCGGCGCATGCCGCACCTCGTTCACTGCCGACCCGAGGTGATGAACGGCCTGTCCCGGCTACGCGCGTCGGGCTGGAAGGTCGGGATCATCACCAACGGGACGGCGGACAACCAGCTCGGCAAGATCCAGCGCACGGGACTGGCCGAGGCCGTGGACGCCTACGCGCTCTCGGGGCTCGAAGGCATTCGCAAGCCCGACACCGGGCTGTTCGAGATCGCCGCTCAGCGGTGTGGCATGGCTCTTGCCGACGGGGGACGGGCGGCCGGCCTCCGTACGGTCTGGGTCGGCCGGGGAACGTGGCCTGGCCAGGAACACGAGGCGGACCATGTCGTCACGGACGTGCTGCAGGCTATGAAGATCCTGCACGACAAGCGCTGACCGAAAAGCCGCATCGTAGCTCGGTGGGAAACCGGCTCTGATCCTTCTCCGATGTGTGGTGCGGTGCCCGCCCCGGCCGTCGGGTCTGTGCTGCGTGCCGGGGCATCGTAGGGTGTCGCTCCCAGAGCGAAAGGATCATTGTGCCGCAGTTCCCCCGGTTATCACGGTCAGCGTTGTCGGTATGGGTCGACTATCTGATCGTGGTTGCGGTCTTGGGAACCACATGTCGGAGGCCTCAAGTACGGTGCCGTTGACGACGGCCCGCCCAGACCGCCAAGACCTGGAGAATGACGTGCATTTTTTCGATATCGCGGTTCCGGAGACGGATGACTGGGAAGCATGGCTCGCCTACGCGGACCTGCTGACCGGGGCGGGCGACCTGCGGGGCGAGGCAATCCGGCTGGAGTATCGCTGTGAGAGCGGGGACGGGGACCAGGCCCAACTGGCCGCGGTCTATGAGGAAGTGGAACGGCGACTGGGACTGGATGGGCTGCGGGAGGACGGCTCCTGGCGGTTCACCTGGTCCCGCGGCTTCATCGACGAGGCGTGTTTCCGCCTGGCCAAGGACACCCGGCCGCAGCGCCAAGAGCTGGTGGAGCGGCTCCTGACGGACCACCCGCGCACCACCCAGATCGACCCGACCGACGCCGAACGGTGGGAAGGCGCACTGATCGACGCGCTGCTCTCCCACCCCACCAGCTACCGACTGCGCGCACTCGAACTACATCTCACCGACTACCACCACTCCGCCGAGCGCTCCGCGATCTCGCTTGCCGGCCGGCAACGCCCCCGGCTGGAGCGCATGTACTTCGGCTACGGCTTCAAGTACCTGTTTGAGCCCAGCGAGGGATCAACAGGTAATCGGATCGATCCTTTGGATTACCACAAGCAAGGGCTTGTTCGGACCGACATATGGGACTCGCTGCCCGCCTTGCGTACATTGGAACTCGAAGGGGCGTTCCTGTTCCACTCCGTGAACCACAACGGTCTGACCCACCTGCGGGTCCGGGGCTCCGTCATCTCCGACGGCTCAATTTTCAGCCTCGGATGGACTTCCGGCCTGGTGTCATTGGAAGTTGAAATCGGCAGTGACATTTTTGGCTGCCCCTGCTCGCTTGATCAACTCGACGAGCTTGACGCCTTTCAGTTCCCCAATCTTAAAGAACTGGACCTCAGCAAGGCTGATTTCAACGCCACCTCGTATGAGCTATTTTCCGCCCTTGCAGATTCCTCGGTCCTTCCTCAGCTTGAACAGCTGTCCATCGGGAACCTGACGATCGATCAGGCGGACTGTGAGGGTGATCCGCTGGCCACGCTGGCTGAACTGGCGCCCCGGTTCGCACACCTTGATCTGCACGTGGACGACGTCATCGACATCGACGGCGCCGATGAGGAGGAAGTCGATCGAGTCCTCTCCCGATTCGGTCTGAGCCAAGCGCTCCGGTGAACTCCGGCATGTAACGCGCGGGGTGGGACGAAGGGTTAGGGGTTCTCATGAAGCGCTCGACGATCGCGGTGCTCGTGGCCGCCGCTGTGTGGGGCGGTGCTCTGCTCGTTCCCGTCGCTTTCTTCGTGCTGAACTACGGGTGTGATGCCGACGATGACCGGCTCGTCGCCTCCCTCGGCATTCTCGATGTTCGTCCGGCCAGCGCGACACCGCAGGGGGGACGCGGCAGTTCTTGCGAGAAGGACGACCGGATCACGACCGTCCGGCAGACCTACCGCCCCTCGGGCCCGCGAGCCGATGTGCTGCCCTTCTACCGAGACATCGCGCTCAAGAACGGGTGGAGGCCCTCTCCGGAGGATGACGGTGAAGGGGTGTACTGCTTCACCAGGTCCGTCGAAGGAAGGAAGGTCGAGCTCTTTGTGCAGTTTGTGGATGCGACGGGAGAGGAGTACGGCGATGACTACGAAGTACTCGTGAGCACTTCCGCGGCCGGCCTGAGCTGGTGGTGTTGACACCGCGGAGTCCTTGAACGCTTCGAGCCTCCACCATCGGCTACGGGAGGTGGGGCTGACGACAACGGTGACGACAACATCGACCACCGCGAGCACACGTCGGCAGCCGTCCACAGCCTTCTGACCTCGTGTCGGCCGAGCGGAGCAGGGTGATCGCTCCGCTCGAAAAGCGGAAGGTCGGCGGTTCGACCCCGCCCCTGACCACAGCAACTGAACAGCACAAACGCCCCGAACGAATATTGTTCGGGGCTTTTTTGATCTACAGTGACAGTACCCCTGACAGCAACGTCATCCGATTACCGGTGAGTGTGAGACACGTGGATGATGTCCAGCCGAAATTTCTCCTGTTTGACAAAGATGAGCAAATCCGTGGCTCCTGCCTTGATGCCGAAGGCGTCTTCGCCGAGGTACTGGAGGACGACGAACTTGTGACCGTGGAAATCCTGGGTTGCCTTCCCTCCCAGCAGATGCGTGCCTACCTCAGCGGATCCAAGCGCTACCGCCAGAGGAATCCGCTGGGGCTGGAGGCGCTCCGGATGCTTGATATGGCAGGGAATCCGCTCGCGGAGTTCTGGATGGGCGAGATCATCGATTGGCGGCCCTCACCGCTCAGCCGTGAACGGGTGGACCTGGTCGCCCTCTGAGGATGGGACACCCCTCCTCCGACGCACGACATGTCTGGGAGCGTTGGCGTACGGCCAGGCCCGACCGGATCAATCAGTGGGCCGACTACGTGGGGACAGACAGAGAAGAATGGCTGACCATCGTCCGCCACAACAGCCGCTGGCGGACAGGACATCCCGATCAGATCTGGGGCCTGGGTCCGCGGCGTATCGGCGAGATCGAAGTAGCCCTGGTGTTCGTCGGCTTGACCCGCGACCACGGCGGCCCGCTCAGCGACAACCTGTGAAGCACCAGATGAGGGCACCATGACAGTCGCTATGCGCTCAAGATCATCAGGATTCGCCTGCATCTGAGGTTGAAGGGCTGAAGTTACGGCGGTTTGAGGATGAAGCCGGTGTGAGCAATGAAGCCGTCCAACAGGCCAGATCGGTACTGCATTCGTTTGAGCTTGGTGGCGATGACTCCGGCGAGTTCATCGATGTCGCGAGGGGC
>NZ_JBEXUE010000628.1:0-4935 GCF_040614275.1 Streptosporangium sp. NPDC006013 | reverse complement strand
CCCGGCGGCGCTCGCCGACTTGAAGCCGTCGGGGATCTCCTCGTCGGCCCCGGAGGACGTCCCCGGGTCGGCGGGTGCGGAGATCGCCGCCGAGGGGCCCGTGGGGTTCGCGGTGCCGGAGTCGTCGCCGATCAGGAAGACGATGAGCCCGGCGACCACGATGGCCAGCACGCCGCCCCCGCCGAGCATCAGCAGACGGCTGTCGGGGCCGCTGCCGCGCGACCGGCCGCCCTCGCGCTCCGGAGCGCGGCGCGTGCCCGCGCGTGTCCCCACCCTGCCGGGTGAGGTCAGGGCCTGGGAGTTCCGTACGGCGTCGGAGGGGGCCTGCTCCTGCGGGGCCGGGGTGGGCCCCGGGATCGGCCAGGGTGCGGCCCCGCTCCGCCCATCGCGCGGTGGTGCGGACGGCGGGACGCCGGGAAGGTCGCCGGAGAAGCTGGTCAGCGCGTCGAACGGGTTGCCGCCAGGTCCGGTCGCCGGGATGCGCAGCGCGTCGTACCCGCGCTGGTGCCCGCCGGTCTGCGCGGACCTGGGAGCTGAGGAGTGCCCGGGGAGGGAGAGCAGGTCCGCGCGGTGGCCCCCGCTCGGGCCGGCGAGTGCGTCGTAGGGGAGCGCGTGACCGCCCGAGGAGTCGGCGGCGGGGTCGTAGGGCACCCGGATCGGGCCGGAGGGCGTCTCGATGATCCGGGAGGGCATCGGCCCCGACGGCACGTCCAGCGGGGGCATCAGGTGCATCGGCATGGAGTCGCCGGGGACCGGCATCGACGAGGGCGCCGGGCTGGGCGTGCGGTTCGGGGTGCTGGAGCCGTGGCTGCGCAGCACCCGGTCCAGTAGATCCGACACCTGGGCGGCGCTCATCCGGTCGGCGGGGTTCTTGCGGAGCAGGCCCTCGATGACGGTGATCAGGGCGCCGGCTCGCTGGGGGCGGTTGGGCTCCTGGGTGAGGATCGCGCCGAGCACGGCCACCGCGTCAGGACCCTCGTAGGGGGGCCGGCCCTCGACCGCCGCGTAGAGCGTGGCACCGAAGGACCACAGGTCGGAGGATTGAGTGACCTGCCGGCCCGACAGCCGCTCCGGCGGGATGTAGGCGGGGGAGCCCATCAGCAGGCCGGTCTGGGTGATCGTGACGTCGCCCTCTATCGCGGCGATGCCGAAGTCGGTGAGCACCACCCGGTCGGAGGTCAGCAGCACGTTGCCGGGTTTGACGTCGCGGTGCATGATCCCGGCGGCGTGGGCGTGGCGGAGCGCGTCGAGCACCCGGATGCCGATCTCGGCGGCCTGGACCACGGGCAGCGGTCCGCTCTGCCGTACGGCCTGCTCAAGCGACCAGGCGCGGACCAGCTCCATCACGATCCAGGGGCGGCCGTCCTCCTCGACGACATCGTGGACCGTGACGATGCCGGGGTGGCTGAGCCGGGCCGCCGAGCGGGCCTCGCGGAGCATCCGCCGGTGCGCCCCCTGCTTGCCCGCGTGGTCGAGCCCGTAGGGGAGGATCAGCTCCTTGACCGCGACGTCCCGATCGAGCAGGACGTCGTGGGCGTGCCACACCATGCCCATCCCACCACGGCCCACCGGCGACACCAGGCGGTAGCGCCTGCCCACCAGCCTGCCCTGGCCCTCCGGTGTGGCTCCGGCGGAATCGCCACCCTCAGGCCCCTGGGGGTTTCTCCCGAGCAAGCGATCGGTCATCGTACCCCGTTCCCCACAACCAGCCCTTTTTGTAAGGCTGGACACGATATCGGGATGTCATTCGGTAATGGAAGTTGGCATACGGAGAAAGCGCGTGACGGTATTTGTCAGTGATCGGTGTTCTTCGGATCACTGAACTTGTGTCCGCGCCCTGACGTCGCCGAATGCTACCGGCGAGCGGGTGAATTGTCAGCTTCACCCGTTCCCAATAGCCAAGGGATCGCGCTAAACCGATCCGTTTCCATGATCGGCCGCCTCGGCCAGCGCGGCCAGCGCCGTGGTGAAAGCCGAGGCGGGCGGGCTGACCAGACCCGCGCCGACCTGTCCGGTCCCCGCGACCCGGCCGGCGATACCGGTGTTCACGGTGGGCAGCAGGCCCGTCCTGGCGACCAGCGTGACATCGACGCCGACCGGCGTGCCCCGGAAGTCCAGCCCCGGGATCTGGTACGCGGGATGCTCGGCCAGGGTGATCTCGTACATGGAACGGGTGGCCGCCATCGCGTCCGAGACGTCGCCACCGACGAACCGTACGATCGCCGGGGCCGCGGCCATCGCGAAGCCCCCCAGGCCGGCCGTCTCGGTGATCGTGGAGTCGCCGATGTCGGGATTGGCGTCGTCCGGACCGTACGCGCCGAGGTAGAGACCGTCCGGCACGCCCGCGGGGCCGGTGAACCAGCGATCGCCCAGCCCGGAGACCTGGACCCCGAAGTCCGTGCCGTTGCGTGCCATCGCGACGATCATCGTGGAGCCGGGGACGTTCCGCGCGGCGTCCGCGCTGACCTTGCACGCGGCCATGCCCGCGTTGAGGAAGAAGTGGTCGTTGCCGTTGATGAAGCGGAGCACCTCGGCGGCGTGGCCGGGAGCGGCCTCCACCACCTCGGGAGCCAGCTCGCGGACCAGCAGCGAGGTGGCGGCGCGGTTGCGGTTGTGCAGCTCGTCGCCCATCTGCAGGGCCTGCGCGGTCAGCGCCCGCAGGTCCAGCGGACCGCTCCGCTCCAGGGTGGCCTGGAGCACGGGGCCGAGCACCTCGGCCATCCAGCGCAGTCGCCTCAGCACCTCCGGGCCGTACGCGCCGTAGCGCAGCACCTTGCCCAGCCCCTCGTTGAGCGAGCAGTAGGCGGTGCCGCCGTGTTCGGCGTCACGGACCTCGAACATCCACATCGACGGGGTGACCACGCCCGCCATCGGCCCGACGGTCCGGTGATGGTGGCAGGAGTCCAGCCGCGCCTGCCCGCGGGCCAGCCGCTCCTCGGCGTCGGCGGCGTCGGCGGCCAGCCCCTCCAGCAGCATCGCCCCGATGAGCGCGCCCCGCATCGGACCCGACGCCCGTTCCCACTCGATCGGCGGCCCCGCGTGCAGGAACGTGCCCTTCGGCAGGTCGAGTACCTCGTGCGCGGGACGCACCCCGACGAGCTGCGGCCGGGCGGAGACCAGGCGGCCCACCGCCGTCTCGTTGGCGCGGCCCCTGCGCGGGTCGGCCAGCACCCGGACCAGGTCGGCCTCGGTGCCGGGCATCGGCGGGCGCCAGTCCACCCGCGTCCGGGGAACGGCCTGGGCGTCCAGCGCCTCGCCGAGCACGCCGGCCCCCACCGTGATCACTTCCGGCTCGCCGGAAAGCATGGTCAGCGTCATGGGTGAACTCCTGAGCGAAGAACGGTGACGTCCGGGGAGAGGGCAGCCGCTCCCCGGCGTCCGACGGCGGTCAACGAGCGATTCCGGCGGCGACCTCGGCGGCGTGTCCCGCGGCTTGGGCGTTGGAGGTGAACACCGCGGCGCCCGCCGCGTTCAGGGCCTCGGCCTGCGCGTTCAGTCCCTGTGGGTCGCCCTCGGAGCCGACCAAGGCGACGATCACCGTGACACCTCTCGCGGTGGCCCCGTCGATCACGGGCGCGAGCGTCGCGGCGGGATCGGGGTCGGCGCCGTGGCCGAGGACCACGTCGATCAGGACGACCTCGCCCGGCGGCACCTCGGCCAGGGCCTCCAGGCGGAGCGTCGGGTCGATCATCGGGTGGGCCCGGCCGACCGTGTAGGCGTCGTCGCCGAAGTCGGTGAACTCCCCGCTTCCGGTGATCAGCCGTGCCTCCACGCAGAGCGTCCCACCCGAGTAGATGCCGCGCAGACCTCCCGCGTGCTCCCGCGCCGTGCCGGGGGCGGGCCAGGACGGCCAGGCGGGGACCGGGGCGCCGAGGGCGCGCAGGGCGGTCTCGGTCGCCGCGGTCAGGTCGTCCTGGCCGGGGCCGAGCAGGGAGGTCACGACCGGAGTGCCGAGCTTCGCGACGGTCTCGGCGACGGCCCGCGCGACCTCGGGTGCGGGAGGCTTGGAGATCAGGACGATCAGCTCGGTCGCGGGGTCGGCGTCGAGGGCCTCCAGGGCGCGCAGGGTGGACAGCCCACCCACGTCCGCGGACAGGTCACGGCCGCCCACGCCCAGCACGTGGGAGACCCCCACTCCCGCGTGGTCCAGCAGGCAGGCCACCTGCTGCGCGCCGGTCCCCGAGGCGGCCACCAGACCGACCGGGCCCGGCCGCAGGACGTTCGCGAATCCGAGACCGGCCCCGCCGATCACCGCGGTGCCGCAGTCCGGGCCCATGACCAGCACGCCGAGCTCGGCGGCGCGTCGCTTGAGCAGTACCTCCTGCTCGACCGGCACGTTGTCGCTGAAGATCATCACAGACAGGCCGGCCTCGACCGCGTCCAGCGCCTCGGCGAACGCGTACGGCCCGGGTACCGAGACCAGGGCCAGCGTGGCGGCGTGTTCGCGGGCCGCGGCACGGACCGTGTGCGGGGGGTGCTCGACGGCGGCGCCGCCGGCCGGCGGGGTGGAGAGTCCCGCCAGCAACCCGTCCAGCTCCGCGAGGGCGGCCTCCAGGGTGTCCGCCTCACCGCCGCGCAGCGCGATCAGCAGGTCGGCGGGACCGGCCTTGGGGAGGTCGAACCCCAGCTCGGCGGCGACCCCGAGGTTGAGTTCCGTGGCCATCGCCACCACCGCGACCTCCACGCCGGGAAGCGCGGTCGCCGTCCGGCTGACCCGCATCAGGCTCACGGAGTCGTGGTAGACCCCGGTGCGCACCCGGACCACATCAGTGCTCAATTGCCCCTGCCTTCCAGATCGATCACCGCCGCGAGCCCGATGCGCAGCCCCCATGCCAGGTCGGCCCGAGATCACGGCCATCATCGACCGGCACGCACGCCCTACCGTCGTCCTGGACTCCTTCTTTCGCCGTCTGTTCACCGAGAGCAAGCAGACGC
>NZ_JBEXUE010000627.1:0-4941 GCF_040614275.1 Streptosporangium sp. NPDC006013 | reverse complement strand
CGTTCCCCGCCGCCCTGGTGAAGGCGGGCCTGAAAGCCGGTTCCTGGGTGCCGGGCCGCCAACGGCGGCGGCGCCCGGCTCTACCTGGCGAGCGGACCGGCACGGTTCACCGAGGCCGAGGGGGTGTTCGACGAGATCGGGAACGGAGGCTGGATCCTGGCGCTGGGCACCCAGGACCTGGACGGCGACGGGCGGCCCGAGCTGTACCTGGCATGCGACTTCGGCCCCGACCGGCTGCTGGTCAACGAGTCGGTGCCCGGCCGGATCCGTTTCACCGAGGCCAGGGGCACTCGGCACCTGACGACTCCCGCCTCCAGGGTCGTCGGCCGCGACTCGTTCAAGGGGATGGGCGTCGGCTTCACCGACCTCAACTCCGACGGCAGGCCGGACATCCTGGTGAGCAACCTCACCGAGGACTACGCGCTGCACCAGAGCAACTTCGCCTTCGTGTCCCGGCCCGGCGACCTGCACGGGGGGCACGCGCCCTACGACGACCTCGGTGAGGAACTGGGGCTGAGCCGCAGCGGCTGGTCCTGGGACGTCAAGGCCGCCGACTTCGACAACGACGGCGACGACGAGATCATGCACGCGACCGGGTTCGTCAGGGGTGAGGTCGACCGGTGGGCGCAACTGCAGGAGGCGGCGTCGGCGAGCGATCTGTTCCTCTCCCGCCCCGCGCTCTGGCCGAGCATCCGGGCCGGGGACGACCTGTCGGGCCGCGACACCAACACCTTCTTCACCAGGGGGCAGGACGGCCGCTACGCGGACGTGGCCCGGCGGGCCGGGGTCGGCGGCGACAGCGACGGCACGGTCAGCCGGGCCTTCGCGGTGGGCGACGTCGACGACGACGGGCGACTGGACTTCGCGGTCGCCAACCAGTGGTCGGAGTCGGTGCTCTACAGCAACCACGGCCCGACGGCACCGTTCGTGGGCCTGCGGCTCCGTCTCCCCGCGGGCCCCTGCCTCCCATCCCCCGCACCGCGCTCCGGACCGGAGCGGCCCGCCCTGGCCCAACCGGGCCGGACACGGCTCCGTCCGGTGCACCGGGAGTGGACACGCCCCGGGCTGACGCGGCCCGCCATCGGGGCCGTCGCCACGGTGCGCCCGCCCGGCGGGGTCACGCGTAGCAGGCAGCTCTACCCCGCCAACGGGCACAACGGCTTCTCCGCGCCCGAGTTGCTGTTCGGCCTGGGCGACCACCTGCCGGACTCCCCCGTCCCCGTCGAGATCTCCTGGAGGGACGCCTGCGGCGGCACCCGTACCGCGTCGGTGTCCCTGGAGCCCGGCTGGCACCGGATCCTGCTGGCCGACGGCCACGCCTCGGAGATCCGCCGTCCGTGAGCGCCGCCCCGCCCCCCGAGACGGCGAAGTCCAGGATCTCCGGCCCGAACCGAGGCAGGGCGCTCCGGCGGTCGGCGTGGTCCCTCACCCTGATCACCGTGCTCGGGCACACCGTGCTCGGCTTCGAGCAGTCCCCTCTGGCGCCGGTGGCCGGCGCGCTCACCGGCGTGACCACCGAGTTCGTGCTGGAGACCGTGGAGGCGTGGGCATGGCGGCGCCCGGCCCGCTACCTCGGGGTGCCCCGCGACCGGGTCGCCGACTTCTTCCTGCCCTCCTACATCCGCGGTCTGCTCTGCGCGATGCTGCTGTACGGCAACGGGCATCTGATGCCGATCGCGCTCGCCGTCCTGATCGGCGTTGGCAGCGCGTACCTCTTCCGCGGGCGGGCGCCGGAGCCGGCGCGAACGGCGGATGGGGCGGGAACGACGAAACCGGCGAGGCGGACCGGCGGGGACGCGCCCGGCGCCGCGTTCCTGAATCCGGTGGCCTTCGGGGTCGTCGTCGTGCTGCTGCTGTTCCCGTGGGTCGGCCTCGCCCCCGCCTACCAGTTCACCGCGTGGGTCTCGGGTCCTTTCGACCTGATCGTGCCGCTGGCCGTGCTGGCAGGGGGCGTGCTGGCGAACGCCGGACCCACCGGCAGGATGCCGCTGGTCCTGGGCTGGGCGGGCGGGTTCGCCCTGCAGGCGTGTCTCAGGGGCGGTCTGGGCGACGTGTCGACGGTCAGCGCCCTGCTGCCGATGACCGGGACCGCCTTCGCCCTCTACACCGGCTACGTGATCACCGATCCGGGCACGTCCCCGGTCAGGGCGCGCGACCAGGTCGTGTTCGGCCTGGCCACGGCGGCGGTCTACGGGTTGCTGGTCCAGTTCCACGTCGTCTTCGGGCCGTTCCTCGCCCTGGTGATCGTCTGCGCGGGCCGGGAGCTGAAACGGCTCCGCCGCCCGCCCGGCACCGGGCGCCCCGCGCGGGGTGATCAGCCGATGCCGGGGCCGATCCGTTCGAGCACCCGCAGCGAGCCCTCCTGCCGGACCTCCCTGAACGCACCGGAGGCGAGCGCCCGCTGGTAGACGCGGTACGGCGCCTGCCCGCCCGTGGCCGGGTCCGGGTAGATGTCATGGAAGACCAGGGCGCCGCCCTGCATGACGTGCGGCGCCCATCCCTCGTAGTCCCTGGTCACCGGGAGCTCGGAGTGGCCGCCGTCGATGAAGAGCATCGCCAGCGGGGTGTTCCACAGCCCGGCGACGCGCTCGGACCTGCCGACGATCGCGATGACCTCCTCCTCGAGACCCGCGGAGGCGATGGTGGTGCGGAAGGTGGGCAGCGAGTCCATCTTGCCGAATCGGGGGTCCATCAGGGTGGGGTCATGGTGGGCCCACCCGGGCTGGATCTCCTCGGAGCCCCGGTGGTGGTCCACCGTGAAGACGACGGACCCGGCCTGCCGGGCACCCGCGCCGAGGTAGACCGCCGACTTCCCGCAGTAGCTGCCGATCTCGCAGATCGGGCCGCGCGGGCCGTACTCGACGGCGGTCTCGAACAGCGCGATTCCCTCCTCATGCGGCATGAAACCCTTGGCGTGCTGGGCGGCGTACAGCAGGTCGGCGGGCATGGTGGCGTTGCTCATCACAGCAGACTACCCATACCGAACAACATTCCGATCAGCCCTTGCCCGACCTTATGGAACGTGTTCTACTTTGCACCGTGAACCAGCGCGCCCGCATCGTGATGTCCGACGACGAGGTGACGGCTTTCGTCGGTGAGTCGCGGAAGCTACAGCTCGGCACGATCAACCCGGACGGCACCCCACATATGGTGACCATGTTCTACGGGTTGACCGAGGGCAAGATCTCATTCTGGACCTACGGCAAGGCCCAGAAGACATTCAACATCCAGCGCGACGCCCGGGTGAGCTGCCTGATCGAGGCCGGGGAGGAATACTCCGACCTGCGCGGCGTACTGGTGTACGGGGTGGCGCGGAGGATCGACGACCCCGAGGGCATCCTCGGCATCGGCATGAACGTGGCCAGACGGATGGCCGGGATGCCCGACGCGGAGGAGTTGCTCACCGAGTACGTGACCTACACCGGCCGCAAAAGGGTCGCCTTTGTGGTCGAGCCCACTCGTGTGATCTCTTGGGATCACCGTAAGCTCGCCATTCCCGGCTAGGAGGCCCGCATGAAAATCAAAGTCGACTATCTGGTCTGCGAGGCCAATGCGATCTGCATGGGACTCGCCCCGGAGGTCTTCGAGCTCGACGACGACGACCAGCTGCACCTGCTGCTGCCTGAGCCGCCGCCGGAGATGATGGACCGCGTCCGGCACGCCGTGCGGTCCTGTCCCAAAGCCGCACTCTCCGTTGAGGAGAACTAGGAGGTCCCCCCATGCGTGGTGCGCTTCTGCATGCCGTCGGCGACGACAAGCTCGACATCCGCGATGACTTCACCCTCGCCCCGATGGGCCCGACGGACGTCCGCGTCAAGGTCAGGGCCACCGGTGTCTGCCACTCCGACCTGTCGGTGATCAGCGGCGTGCTGCCCATGCCGCTGCCGGTCATCCCCGGCCACGAGGGCGCCGGAGAGGTCGTCGAGGTCGGCGACCACGTGACCACGGTGCAGCCGGGCGACCACGTCATCATCAACTGGACCCCGGCCTGCGGCACCTGCGCGAACTGCCTGGTCAACCAGCCGTTCCTGTGCATGACCTACGTGATGGACAGCTTCGTCAACGCCCGCTTCCGCTACGGCGGCGACACCCCGGCGTTCGGCATGGCCGGGTGCGGCACCTGGTCCGAGGAGATCGTCGTACCCTGGCAGGGCGCGATCAAGGTCGACCCCGAGGTGCCCTTCGAGGCGGCCGCCCTGATCGGCTGCGGGATCACCACCGGCGTCGGCGCGGCGCTCAACACAGCCAGGGTGAAGGCCGGCTCGACGGTCGCCGTGGTCGGCGCCGGCGGCATCGGCCTCTCGGTGATCCAGGGTGCCCGCATCTCCGGCGCCACCACGATCCTGGCGATCGACCCGCTGGAGTCCAAGCACGCCCTCGCCAAGAAGGTCGGCGCGACCCACGCCATCACTCCCGACCAGCTGATGGACGCGCTCGGCACGCTCACCGGCGGTGCCGGGTTCGACTACGGCTTCGAGGCCGTCGGCAAGTCCGCCGCCATCATGACGGCCTGGCAGGCGACCCGCCGGGGTGGCGACATGATCGTGGTGGGCGCGGGCGCGATGGACGACAACGTCCCGCTGAGCGCCTTCAGCCTGCTGTTCGAGGGCAAGAACATCCTCAGCTCGCTGTACGGCGGCTCGGACGTCCGGCGCGACTTCCCGTTCTTCGCGGGACTCTACAAGGCCGGCAAGCTCGACCTGGAGAGCATGATCAGCTCCCGCATCAAGCTGGCCGACCTCAACGACGCCGTGGCGGCGCTCAAGGGCGGCGAGGTCCTGCGCCAGATCGTCGTCATGGACTGAGCACCGCCCGGAACCGAGCCCGCGCACCGGGTCACCGGGCCGCCCGCCTGAGCATGGATGACGGCACCAGCCGCCGGTTGCTGCGGGCGGTGCTGACCGTCCGCGCCCCCGGCCCGCTGCCGGAAGCGGCCGTGGC
>NZ_JBEXUE010000626.1:0-4942 GCF_040614275.1 Streptosporangium sp. NPDC006013 | reverse complement strand
TGCGGGTGCTCGACACCCCCGGCACCCCGACCATCGAGTCGCTGGTCAACCACGTCAACGAGCACCACGGCCTGGGCATCACCGCTGCCCAGACGGTCGGTGCCGGCGACGACCACGCAGTTGGTCCGCCAGCTGGGTCTCAGCCTGGGCGCAGTCGGCGGCCACCTGGCCGTGCTGCGCGAATCTGGCCTGGTCACGCGGACGCGGACCGGCCGATCCGTGCACTACGAGCGCACCCCTCTGGGCGGGACCCTGGCCGACGAGCACACCGAACGCTCCCTCATCCTCGACCTCGCGCCAGGGAGCCTGGGCGGGCGCGGCAGAGGGGCCTTTATGCGGCGGGCAGGGCCGTGAGCCATTCGGTCAGGAACTGGTTGACCTCCTCGGGACGTTCCTGCTGGATCCAGTGGCCGCAGCCGTCCAGGAGGTGGGAGGAGACCAGCCCGGGAAGGGTGGCCGGGTAGGCGTTGATCGCGTCGGCCATCCAGGTCGTGGAGGCGTCCAGGCTGCCGCCGATGAACAGGGAGGGCTGCTTGATGGGGGCGCCGTTGAAGTCGGCGAGGTCCTTCCAGTCGCGGTCCATGTTGCGGTAGCGGTTGAGCGCGCCGGTCATGCCGGTGCGTTCGAACTCCCCGGCGTACACCTCCAAGTCGTCCTCGGTGAGCCAGGAAGGCAGCCGGCCGCTGGGGAACCGGTCGCGCAGCGTTGCGCCGGGGCTGACGAAGTGCGGGTCGGGGGCATCGGGGCCGGGCATGGTCTCGGCGGACAGCGCCGCGTAAAAGCCCGCGAGCCAGCCCCGCACGTCGGGTTCCATCTCGGCCTCGGCGCGGCCCGGCTCCTGGAAATAGGAGACGTAGAACTCCTGGTCACCGCCCATCTGAGCGAAGATGCCGGTGGGGCGGGGGCCACCGGGCGGCGCGTAGGGCACACTCAGCAGCCCCACCGCGCGGAAGACCTCGGGGTGCAGCAGGGCGGACGTGGCCGCGATGTTCGAGCCCCAGTCATGGCCGATGATCACTGCGGACTCCTCGCCCAGGGCGCGCACCAGCGCGACGTTGTCCTCCACCAGAGCGAGCATCCGGTAGCTGTCCTCCGCGGCCGGCTTGGAGGATCGGCCATAGCCGCGGACGTCGAGCGCGACCGCCCGGTAACCGGCCTGCGCCAGCGCCGGGAGCTGACGGCGCCAGGAGTACCAGGACTCGGGGAAGCCGTGGACGAGCAGCACCAGCGGTCCGCTTCCCTGCTCCGCGACATGAATCCGGCCGCCCGGCACGGACACCGAACGATGCGTGATCTCTGCGACGTGCTGCGACATGGGTCTCCTCCAGATGGCGTGCCCGCTTCTGCCAGCGGCAGTGCTCTTGCCCCCGCTCCGCGTCCCCTTTTGCTCCGCGGGCGCTACCACCGATCATCCCGCTGACCTGGTCAGTCGCCTAAATCCTGTTGCCGGATCAGCAACTTCCACGATGTGGCCCGCCCAAGTTCCCCAGCGTCACTTCTCGTTCCCCTGCCATATCAGGGCCGCGACCACCCGCATCCGAACCGGCAGTGGCGATAACCCCAGCCCCGACGGCTCGCTAACGTCACTGGCCGTTCGGTTGCTGCTCAAGGGCCGAGAAACCCACGGTCGGCTTATGCCTCGTAGGCGAGCGCTCTTTGTAGATGGAAGTCCGCGATGTCGCGCATCCACACCCGATTCGGGAAGTCACCTTGGGCGATGCGAAGCGGGCCGCCGACCAGGTCCAGGTGCATGACGTACTGGTAGGCCCTCCACGCGGGTCGGCGCCACCAGGGGCAAAGTAGCTGTGAGTGATCGGCTCCCATCATCCGACGGAGAGTCCGGACCGCATCGTGGCTGTTCATCGGCCCCGCGAGAAAACCGGTACCCCAGACGACTGCGGAGCGCTATGGCTTCGCATCCTGATCAAGGATGCTGCCGGGAGGCTGTGACCTGGTCTTTCTCGCTACTAATCACTCTTAACGAGTCCGTCACTCCGGCAGACTCGGGCCTGACAGCCGCCGGCGGGTGAGCACTCATAGCTACTGGACCTTGAGTCCTGCGCAAAGATCGTGCCCCCGCTGGTCGGCCGGGAGAGTTGATCGCCGCTGGGATGTCGTGCCCATCCACCGGGGTGTGAGCACTGCTTGATTAGTTCGCCGATGGTTCTCCCGCAGGCTGCTGACCGGTGGATCGGTATCGAGGACGGAGAGAGCATTGCGCCTGTTCGTAGGGGATGACTGGGCCGAGAACGGGTCGCACAGGATGTAGTCGACGGTGCTGAACTTGCCGCCGAGACGCTCCCTCTCGCGCACCAGGTACCCGTAGGTCTCCAGCTCCCGGATGCCGCCACGAACGGCGTCACGACCGTCAGGAGCCGCAGCGATGATGGTCTTCTCCGACACCTTGAAGCCGATCTCGTGGGACGCCAGCCAGGCGAGGATGCCGACGTCGATGCCCACGGGAACCATCCACGCGAGTCCGACACCGAAAAACGGCTCTGCGGCCTGGGCGACCTTCACGAAAGAGGCCACGAACCCGATGAGTCCGATGGCGAGGACCAGGGCGGCGATGACAGAGACAGCCGTCTTCCCGCCGGGGCCGAGATCACGCAGGGGGTTCGCGGTCGCCGGGGCGCCGATCACCTGATTCGGTGAAGTGTTTGTGGCGACTACGGGGGCGTCGGCAGGGTTGAACACAGGGTCCTCTCCTGGTAGGCCAGGAGGCGGATCTAGGCCCTGAGCTGGTGTTAGTGCACTGCTCAGGGCCGTTTTGTTTGGAGCACCAGTACTCGGCGAGCACCGGCGTGGGTCAGTCTTTTAATCCGCCCTACGGATACCGCCCTTCACCCGTGCCATGTCACGCGCGGCGGGTGTGCCTCATCGTCCAGTTGGTCTCCCAGGTCTTCTCCCCGTCCGCGGAGAACGCCTGCTCCCACAGGGCCGAGGTCGGTGTGATCTCCGACCACGTGTACCGCATCCGGACGGGCGTGCCCTCATGGGTTTCGTCGCCGTGGAACACGCCCTTCCCGTCGGCGAACCTGCCGAAGACGGGATTGTGCAGAACTCCGGTCTCGCTGTTGATCCAGTAGATCGCCCACAGTTCACGTCTGACGTCAAAGGTCCGTATCGACACCCCCTTGAAGCCCTTCGTGGGGAAGGTGATCTCGTCGAAGACGCCCGCGCCGTCGAAGAAACCGTGGCAGACGGCGACGCTGGGAAACTCCTCCCACTCATCGCCTCCGCTCAGCGGTTTGAGGAGCCTGCGGTTGTCTATGTCCCAGGTACCGTGCAGGAAGTCGAAATCGCTGTTCATGCTGAGATGTTAGAGCCGTTCCCTAACATTCCCTGTCAATCGGGCAGAGGGATTTCCTGCCCGCGCGGGCGTTGCGTGACCCTCGCATGCGGGGTACCGTCACGGCCCTCAGGATCCGTTTTTCCATACGACATCCGGCACAGCGACATTTTCCGCTCGCCGGGGCATATAACTCAGGCCGCCACATACGCATACGGCACGGAGGTCGACGATGGCTGGGTGGCACGCGTTACGGGAGGAACTGGTCTCGCGGGTACGTACCCGTGGGATCAGCCAGGTCGTGGCCGACGCGTTGCGGACGGTGCCACGGCACGTGTTCCTGCCCGAGCTTCCCGCGCAGACCGTCTACCAGGACGACGCCATCGTGACCAAGCGCGACGCGGACGGCCGCCCGATCAGTTCCTCCTCGCAGCCGGCGATCATGGCTCTGATGCTGGACCAGCTCGGAGTGGAGCCGGGGCAGCGCGTGCTGGAGATCGGCACCGGAACCGGCTACAACGCCGCGCTTCTCGCCCATCTGGTGGGGCCGGAGGGCCAGGTCGTGAGCGTCGACATCGACCCCGAGCTGGTCACGCTCGCCGGGGAGCACCTGGCGGTCGCGGGGCACCCCGAGGTGAGGCTGGTGTGCGCCGACGGATCCGAGGGATTCCTGCCGGGGGCGCCCTACGACCGGGTGATCGCCACCGTCGGTGTGTGGGACCTGGCACCGGCCTGGCTTGAGCAACTCGGGCCCGGCGGGCGCCTCGTGGCCCCGCTGGACCTGCGGGGGGTGCAGCGCTCGGTGGCGATGGAGCGAGCGGACGGGCACTGGACGAGCCGCTCGGTGCTGCCCTGCGGGTTCATGCGGATGCGCGGCCCCTTCGCGGGTCCCGAGACGACGCTGGTACTGGACCGCGAGTCCGACCTGACGATCTCGCTGCCCGAGGCGAGCGAGATCGGTGACGTGCTGGCGGCGCTCGACGGACCCGTGGTCGAGCTCTCCACCGAGATCAGCGTCGGCTTCTCCCAGCTCCTCGACGGGCTGAGCCTCTGGCTGGCGGTGCACGAGCCCCGCTGGTGCACCATGTCGGAGGCGCGACCCGGCTGGCTGGCCTCGCCCCCGCTCGACCTGACCGGGTTCCGGATGGCCGTCGGAATCGTCGAGCGCGACAACCTCTGCATGCTGGAGCCGTCGCCGGACTGCACCCTGATCGCTCGCGGCCATGGGCCGGACCGGCTGCGGCTCGCGGGCGAGCTGGTCGCTCACGTCCAGGCGTGGGACATGGCGGACCGCCCCATGACGACCGGACTCCGTATCGACGCCTACCTGGGTGACCCTCCGCGCGGCGGCCTGCTCCTCCGCAAGCACCACACCACCCTGGCCCTGTCGTGGCAGGATTCGTAGCGGGTTGCCGTCAGCGCGGGTGGCGCCGGCCGTCGCTTCGATCGCGGCGGAACCGCGATCAACTCTTCTGCAGGATCTGCGCGATCGTCGCGATGGCGTGGCGGCCCTCGGGGACCGGGGTCAGAACGTAGACATGAAAGGCTCCCCGGACGATGTGCACATCGTGACCGCCAACTGCGCCAGGACCACCTACCGTTCGCTGAAGCGTCGCGCCGCGGAGCAGAGCTCGGACGAGTTGCCGCTGC
>NZ_JBEXUE010000625.1:0-4946 GCF_040614275.1 Streptosporangium sp. NPDC006013 | reverse complement strand
TCGCTCCCGAAGCCTGGCAGCGCGTTCGGCTGGTCCTCGATGACGGAGCCCTGACCGCGTCGGCGATCGGCCTGACCGACCCCGACGACGAGACGGAGTCCGCCGTACGCGTCCGGGGCGGCGCGATCGTCGCCCGAGCCCACGGGCGAGGCGCCGCGTACGCGGCATCGACCGCCGACGTGTCGAACGGCACCCAGCCGCGGAGTGCCAGGTCATGACCCGACCCGAGCTTCCCGCGACCGGCACCGGCCTGCTGGTACTCCACGCCCTGCGCTGCGGCGGCGCCGCCGGCGGCGCTGCCGGCCTCGCCCGCCTGGCCAGGGCCACGGGTCTCGGTGAGTCCGACGTCGAGTCCGAGCTGATCGATCTCGCGGTCGTCGGTCTCGTCACGCATATGGCCGGCGACTTCGGCGGGTGGAGTCTGTCGGACACCGGCCGTGTCGTGGACGCCGAACGGATCACCGACGAGCTGGAGTCGGCCGGTGCCCGCGCCGCCGTGACCGCGGCGTTCGACGGCTTTCTGGTGCTCAACCCGGAACTGCTCGACCTCTGCACAGCATGGCAACTCCGGTCCATCGACGGTGTCATGACCGCCAACGACCACGGCGATCCCTCCTACGATGCCCGAGTCCTCGCCCGATTCGTCGAGTTCGACCGGCGTGCCGCCGTCGTCGGCGCCGAGCTGTCCGCGGCGCTGCCTCGATTCGGCCGCTACCGAACCCGCCTCACCGAAGCCCTCGATCGCGCCGGCTCCGGCGCGCTGGAGTACGTGGCCGACAGCACCGCGTCGTACCACACCGTGTGGTTCGAGCTGCACGAAGACCTGCTCGCCACACTCGGGATCCCCCGATGGGGATGAGATGGATTCGCCCGCTCTCCACGCGGGTCGAGGAGACGGCGGAGCTGCTGGGCGGCAAAGCACACGGCCTCCTGGTCCTCCGCCGTCTCGGGTTGCCGGTGCCCGCCGGGTTCGTCGTCACCACGGAGGCATGTCGCGCGTTCCTGCGTGACGGGCGTCTTCCCGACGGACTCGACGACGAGCTCGCGGCGGCCGTCACCGACCTCGAAGCCGCCACCGGGCGCCACTTCGGGGGATCACAGCTGCCGTTGGCGGTGTCCGTTCGCTCCGGGGCCGGCGTGTCGATGCCCGGCATGATGAACACGATCCTCAACCTCGGCCTCACGGCCGGAGCCACCGCCGGGTTGGCGGCCGAGACGGGCGACTCGCGGTTCGCGCTGAATTCGCGGCTGCGGTTCCTGTCCAGCTTCGCCGCTGCGATCACCGACCTGGACGTAAGGCGAGGGACCGGCGACGAGGAGGCACAGATCGGAGCGGTCGAGGACCTCATCCGGCAACGATGTGGCCGGCCGATTCCGGACGACGCGACCCGGCAGTTGGAGCTGGCGGTCAAGGCCGTGTTCTCGTCATGGGACACACCGCGCGCGCGAACCTACCGCGAGCTGCATGACGTCCCGCACGATCTCGGCACAGCCGCGATCGTACAGACGATGGTGTTCGGGAATCTCGATGACCACAGCGGCACCGGAGTCGCGTTCAGCCGCGACCCCAACACCGGGGAGAACGTCCCGTTCGGCGAAGTCCTGTTCGGACACCAGGGCGAAGACGTCGTCTCCGGCAGATCGTTGACCCGGCCCCTGCACGAACTCGCCGACCGGGAGCCGGCGGTGTGGACCGGCCTCCTCGATGCCCTGAGCCGGGTCGAGGGGCACTACCGCGACGCGTGCTACGTCGAGTTCACCTTCCAGGCCGGGGAGCTGTGGGTTCTGCAGGTCCGGCCTGGCCGGTTCGTCGGGGGGGCAGCTGTCCGCGTGGCGACCGACCTCGCCGACGAGCGCGTGATCGGACGTCACGAAGCGCTGCTCAGGATCTCACCGCGGCATCTCCAGCACGTCCGCACACCCCGGATAGCGACAACCGAGCAGGTCGACATCCTGGCCCGAGGGCTGGGCGCCTGTCCCGGTGTCGCGGTGGGCAGGGTGGCGACCACGGCCGACAGGGCAGTGCGCATGGCCGCGGACGGCCCGGTCATCCTGGTACGGCCGGAGACCTCCCCGCACGACATGCGCGGCCTGGCGGTCGCCGCCGGAATCGTCACCGCCCGTGGCGGGCCGGCCAGCCACGCCGCGGTCGTCGCACGAGCGATGGGAAAACCCGCTGTCGTGGGGATCGGCGACCTCACCGTTGACATCGCCTCAGTGAGAGCCGGTGGGCGCACCATCGGTGAGGGCACCCTCGTCACCATCGACGGGACCGGTGGCGAGGTCGCCCTCGGCAGCCCCCGCATCGTCACGACCACGGCCGGCGGCCACCTGCGTCGGCTACTCGAATGGGCTGACGACGTATCGGGCGACCGCTCCGAACGCGACGAAGCCCGGCGCCTCGGTGCCGCCCATGCCGTACTTCGTCACGACTAGTGCGGTAGCAGCTCGGGTTCGCCCCGTTTCGTGGTGACACGCCGATTGAGGTCCTACCTTGGTCGGCGTGATCGCTTCGGACTCCGCGCGTGGCTGAACGGGTTCGCGTACGTGAGATCGATGACGATGAAGGCAACCGGCTGCTGCGGATCGTACGGCGGGGCGGCGGTTGGAGATGGTGATCGTGCCGGTCCGGCAGGCGGGGTCGGTGGCGCCGAGCCGGCCAACTCGCCACCCCCGACGCGTCGGCAGCCCCGGCGACGGCCTCCAAACGCACCGATCTCTTCTACTACTGGAAGTCCCAGCAACTTTCCCTCGGCTACTCCCAGGGCGTCCAGGTGGACAACACTCTGTGGCTATCGGGTACGGCGGCCCTCGACACGGACTTCAACCCGGTATCCCCCGGCGACCTGGCCGCTCAGATGCAATTCATCTACCAGCGCATCAAGGAGATGCCTGGCCAAATACGCCCTCGATTTTCGCAATGTCGTGCGCGAGAACATGTACGTAACCGATATATCTGCCCTGATCAACGCCTTGCCGTATCGCAAGAGCATCTACGCTAACGGGCCATTCCCAACCTCCACGATAGTCCAGGTGAACCAGCTACTTCTTCCCGAACTCATGATCGAGGTGACCGCCTGCCGGGCACTGCCTTGAAACCCGGCACGAACCCGAGCCAGCCCCGATGTTCCTCAACCGCGGGTATGGCGTCGGCGCCAATGTCGGGGAACGTCATTCGGTGAGCGTGTTGAACGAGCAGAGCCTCGCCGGTCGCCGGTCGGCCGTGGACTGCGCTCGCGTTATTCGAGGGCACGCGAGCGCGGCCTACGGCATGCCTTACGGTGCAGCGGGGACGCAAGACGCGTAGGTCACCACGTGGTAGGTCTCCGTCTGGCTGTGGTTGACGACGCTGACCTTCCAGGCAGTGGTGTTCTTACTGTCGATGGTGTTGGCGATCACGCTGACTGGTGCGCCGGCCACACTGCCTGAGTAGCCGCCGGAGATCGCGTAGTTTCCGACTCCGCAATCAGCTCGGTGGGTGACAGTGGCGCCGGGCGCGATCGCACCGCCTGAGCCCTTGATCGTGAAGATCGCGAACTGCCCGGGCGGCCCTTGACGGTTCCAGTCCAGCCAAGTTTCCCCCGCTTCGCACGACGTTGTTCCTTCGGCGATGACCCGCAGCGCGCCGGTCGCGGTGGTGACACAGCCGTGGATCACCTCCTGCCCCATCCCGGTGGCTAGGGCGGCGCCGCCGGCCGTCAGCACGCCGCCGACGAGCATCCCCGCGGTCATTAGAGCCACACCTCGGACAGTCGGCCTCGTCCTCAAGATCGTGGTCCACTTTACGTTCGATGACGATCGATCGGTGATCATGGCCTGGATAACGACAGGGCCCGGCGAAGGTAACGATCCGGCCGGAGATCACCAGCATTGCCCACTTTTCGGCGGCCGTCATATGGCGGCTTCGAAGAGCATGATCCCTAATGCCTGAATGATCCCCGCCCGTCATGGCCCGGATATCCCGCAGCTACGGCGAGCCGCAAAGTAGCGGCGAGCTATCTATCTTTCGGGTCCGCCACGTAGTGATTACAACTGAGTGAAGTCGCCCGTGGGCGGTTCTCTGCCTCTTGATCGTGATCTCGTCTGGTCGATGATCGCGGTGGTGGGAGAGGTGCCTGGTGCGTACTGAGTGGAGGGCCGACCTGCATGTTCTCGCTCGTTTGGGGCTGGAGATGCGGTTCTTAACGGCACCCCATACCGCCGCGCTGCTGTCCGCCGGCTCTCCGGACCCTTCCGGCTTCCCGGCTCCCCGGATTCCTCGACGGGATGAGGCGGCGGACCGGGCGGTGCGCCGCGGGCAGTGACTCGCAAGAGGGTTCCAAGTCGTCTCGCGTATCACTGGTGACGGATCACCCGAGCCGAGAAGAACCCGCGCCGGGAAGCGCAGGAAAGAGGAGAGACGATGCGCAGGATCGTCCGTGGAGCGCTGCTGGCCACCGCGCTCGTGCTGGGACTGCCCACCGCGGCGAGCGCGACGGCCCAGGGCGACTTCTATCTGGGGACGGTCAGATCCGGCTCCGGGCATTCCGGGTACGCCAAGGCACAACTGTGGGTCACCGGCTTCAACCAGAGCCACTTCACCGCGTACGGCAAGATCTACGACCGAGACCGCCACCCCGGTCACTGCGCCTGGGTTCGCGCCAGGTTCCATTACCAGAAGGGCGGGCCGTCCTGGTCGCCGGCGCGCTGGTCCTGCGCCTCCTCCGGGTCCAAGGGCTACCTTTTCAAGACCAAGGGCCAGGTCAAGTGGATCGACCTCAAGGTCTGCGTCTACCAGCCGAAGCGGAACGCGCTCTCGCACTGCCGGATCGAGACCATCAGGGACGAGGACCTCGCGAACTGACCCGCGGGACGGTGCCCGGGACGACCGCGGGGTCGGCCGCCAGCAGGGCGTATCGGTCCTGGAGGGCGGTCCGGCGGCGGATCGCGTCGATCGCCCGCCGCCG
>NZ_JBEXUE010000624.1:0-5002 GCF_040614275.1 Streptosporangium sp. NPDC006013 | reverse complement strand
GCGCCTGGCCGGTGACCTGGTCCTGCAGGGCGTCGTCGGCGAGGAGGTCGGCGACCACGAGGCGGGCACCACCGCGGTGCTGGAGGCCGGGTTCGGCGCGGACGCGGCCATCGTCTGCGAGCCGTCCGGGCAGGCGGGCACCCTGCCGGCGTCGGTGCCGGTGACGCCGGGCCTGCTCTGGTTCAGCGTCTCCCTGGAGGGCAAGACCGCGCACTCCGGGCTGCGGGGCATGACCGTGCACCCGACCCTGGAGGGCGACGCGCTCGGCGTCAACACCGTCGACAAGTTCTGGGTCGTCTACCAGGCGCTGCGCGCGCTGGAGGACGACTGGGCCCGGCACAACCGGCACCCGCTCTTCCCGCCCGGCTACTTCAACCTGCTGCCCGGCGTGCTGCGGGCCAACCCCTCGGGCATCCTGGTGCCCTTCTTCCTCGCCGACGAGCTGGTCGTGGAGTACTGCGTCTACCACCACCCCGACCGGTCCAACGAGGAGGTCATGGCCGAGATCGAGTCCCGGGTCATGGACGCCTGCCGCACCGACCCGTGGCTGCGCGAGCACCCGCCGGTGTTCGAGTGGAAGCTGCTCTGGCCGCCGTACTCGCTGCCCGACGACGCCCCGCTGAGCGCGACGCTGGTCGGCGCGCACACCACGGCGGCCGGCGGGCAGCCGCCGCTGACGACCGGTTTCATGGGCGTGTGCGACCTGACCTGGATGGACCGCAAGGGCATCGGCGGCCTGGTGTACGGCCCGGGCGTCGGCTACACCGCGCACGCGGAGAACGAGTACGTGGAGATCGCCCAGCTGGTGCAGTCGGCGAAGACCTACGCGCTGACCGCGATCGACTGGTGCGGGCTAGCGGACGAGCGGTGAGCACCGGGCGGCCGCGAGGCTGGGAACCGCCGATGGGCGGTGGGCGATGGGCCGCGAGCGGCGGGTGAGCGGTGGACGTCCACCGGGCGGCGCTCGACCCGAGGACTGCGTTCTCTTTTCGTACGGTTCGTGGCATGATCCCTTCCTTGCGACGCGCCGCACGATCCGGCGGTCGTCCATGAGGAGGCAACATGCTCGGCACCCCTGAGCCGCGCACCGTCGCGGCCCAGCTCCGCGACGTGCTGCCCAAGCTGCCCCGTGCGGAGCAGCGGGTCGCCCGCACCCTGCTCGCGGGCTACCCGACCGCCGGTCTGGAGCCGCTGGCGACCGTCGCGAGCCAGGCCCAGACCAGCCCGGCCACCGTGCTGCGGCTGGCCTACCGGCTGGGCTTCGAGGGCTACCCGGAGTTGCAGCAGGCGCTCAAGCGCGAGACCCAGCAGCGCTACTCCTCTCCCCTGGCCCAGTACGGCAGTGCCGAGGAGGACACCGGCAGGGTGCTGAGCCGGTCCCGCCGGGTGCTGCTGGACGCCACCGCCATGACCTTCGACCAGCTTCCCGAGGGGGAGCTGGTCAAGGCCGCGGAACTGCTGGCCGACCCCGGCCGCCGCATCTCGGCGGCCGGTGGCCGGTTCAGCACCATCCTGGCCCAGTACCTCATCGCCCACCTGCACCAGTTGCGTCCCAACGCGACGTACATCGCCGGGTCCACCGCCGACCACGCCGCCCACCTGCTCGACATGGGCCGCCGCGACGTGCTGGTGCTCTTCGACTACCGGCGCTACCAGCGCGAGACGATCGCCTTCGCCCGCGCCGCCGCGGCGCGCAACGTGAAGATCGTGCTGCTGACCGACCCGTGGCTGTCGCCAGCCGCCACGGTGGCGGATGTCGTACTGCCCGCCCAGGTCCGCTCGCCTTCCCCGTTCGACTCGCTGACCCCGGCGGTCGCGCTGCTCGAAACGCTGGTCGCCGCGGTGGTCGAGCAGCTCGGCGAGGCAGGCAGGAGCCGGGTGGCCGAGTACGACCAGATGGCCGACGACGTGCTGCGCGAGGACGACGGGCCGCTCACCCCGACCGGCCCCGGCACCGAGCCACCCCGCGGGACCCGGACGACCTCGGAAACCCCCTCCTGACGGCACTCCTGACAGCACTCCTGACGGTGCCCCGTACGCGTTGGCCGCCACCGTGTGCCAACGAGTACGGGTCACGCCCGATGCCCTCGGAGGCTCGGTCGTCAGGCCGCGCAACCGGCGTACTCGTCGCGGCGCCGGAGCATGGCGACCAGCATCAGCGGGAACATCGCCACGTGGGCGAGCGTCATCACGGCCCCGCCGTCGACGAGACCCAGCCAGAGCAGCGGGAAGAGCGGCACGACGGGGACGAACATGGCCGCGCACATCTCCAGGGTGGCCGCCCAGCCGTGGCCCCGGTAGCGCATCCAGATCGCCATGCCGACGGACATGTCGAACGCCATCAGCAGGTAGGCGAGCTCGGGCTGCCGCTCGTGGGAGAAGCCGAGCCCGACGGCGGACAGGAGCATTCCCAGGACGAACATGCCGGCGAACATCGCGATGACCATCTCGACGTAGTGCCAGGCGAACCTGCGCCAGCGGCGGGTGACGGGTGCTGTCTGAGTCATGCCTCCACCGTGCCGCCGTACCGGCCGCGTGCCAAGAAAGGCCGCCACAGAGGTCCGGAAACCTGGGATTCCTGTCCTTTCTGACATACGCTCGCCCCGTGATCGAACGCCGGATCGCCGTCATCGGATACGACGCGGCGGAGTTGCTCGACATCGCCTGCGTGACCACGACTCTGGAGAGCGCGAACTGGCACGGTGCCGATCCCTCCTACCTCCTTCGCCTGGCCACCCCCGGAGGCCGTCCCATCACCTGCGGCACCGGCCTGACACTCCAGGCCCAGGAGGCCCTCGAACGGGTCGCCGGGCCGCTCGACACGCTCATCGTGTCGGGAGGCATGGGCCACGAGGCCGCGGCCGGCAACCGATTGATCGTCGCTCACGTCCGCCGCCTGGCACGCGAGAGCCGCCGCGTCGCGTCGGTGTGCACCGGAGCCGACATCCTGGCCGCCGCGGGCCTGCTCGACGGCCGGCGCGCCACCACCCACTGGCAGTCTGCGCACGAGATCGCCGCCCGCTACCCGAAGGTCGACATCGATCCCGGCCCGATCTTCATCCGGGACGGGGACACCTACACCTCCGCCGGCATCACCAGCGCGCTGGACCTCACCCTCGCCCTCATCGAGGAGGACCACGGCGCCGAGCTGGCACGGCGGGTGGCGCGGAGCCTGGTGACCTACCTGCAACGCCCCGGCAACCAGGCGCAGATGAGCATGTTCACCGCCGTCGGATCTCCGGAGAACGGCCTGGTCAAGCAGGTCGTCGAGCACATCACGGGACACCTGGACACCGACCTGACCACGGCCACGCTGGCGAGTGGCGCGGGCGTGAGCGAGCGGCACCTGACCCGCCTGTTCCTCAGGCACCTCGGGCGGACCCCGGGCCGGTTCGTCCGCCAGGCCCGCGCCGAGGCCGCCGCGCACCTGCTGGTCTCCACCTCCCTGCCGATGGCCAGGGTGGCGGCCCGCTGCGGCTTCGGAACCACGGAGACACTGCGCCAGGCATTCGCCGACCGCTACGGAATCCCCCCCTCGCGCTACCGCGCCACGGCGACCTCCACAGGGCAGGATCACCTGAAAGTCGCCGGGAGAAGCTCGACACAGTAAGTGATCCTGTCTCGGCGGCAGGCCTCACCCGACAATGTCAGCACCCTTGAAGACGGGCCTGCCTACGCCACCGCGGAGCACGGAGGTGGCGGCAATGACGGCCGTGCTGGAGGCTTAGGGAATCCCGAGCCGAGGTCACTCCGTGCTCGGGCGACGCGATTACTTTCGTGTTCTCTTGTATTCAGCGAGAGCGGTACGGATGTCGGCGGTGGCGGTGTCCTTTCCGAACATGCTGTAGACGGTGATCTCATGCTCCGCGGATTCGCCGAAAGGCTCGTCGCCGCCACCGTCACTATCCCACCGGCGCTCTCGCTGGTACTCATCGTAGTGTCCGATGAGGGTGGCGCACCCGGCCTGGACACGTTTCACGCCCGCCCAGGCTCCACCACACGCCGGACGTTCGGTGAAGACCCAGTCGAGAACGTATATCCTGGGCCAGTCCTCCGTCTTCTTGAGTTCGACGAGTCTCTCGTTGAAATGAAAGAACTGATACTCCGAGTGACTGTTGTTGACTCTGGCCTTCTTCCCGTAAATGCCGTACTCCACCATCACCCCAACGCCCGTGCTGGTCGCGGTGAGCACCAGGTCGGGGAATACATCCGGCGAACACAGGTGCGGGTTTTTTTCGCGTCGGGTGAAATGGAACGTTGCAATGTTCTGGCCGGGCGTGACTCCCCCGTCCATGCGGAGCCTGGCCGCCGCCGACGTGTACACGCCCTGACCGTACGCCTCATTTTGCACCCATTCGTACTTCATGCATTCTCCCTTTGCCCTGCGGGCTTTCACGACATTCGGACGTTACGTCACGGTACGTAATCTGTCGAGTTATACATATCTCCCCCAAACGCCTATATCACCAGCCACCACTCTTATGCGACAGGGCGTTAATCACCCCGATTTGCCGTGACCATACTCCGCCACCCCGGCCCGACCATCACTACAAGAAGAAATAATCGTGTACTCAATTCACGTGGGCTTCAGTGAAATCGGGATACCGGCCGCACTCCGATGGTGTCACCGCACGAGAAACGTCGCCACCAGGGCGAGTTGCGGGAAAAAGCGAGCACCACGCTAACCACGGGTTGAACGTCTGCCGACCTACCCGCTCCTAACGTTTCCATAGTCGACAAAAGTCGGCGTCGGACCGAAGGGGTGGGTCATGCGGCGGCTGAGAAGTGAGCGGCGAAGGCCCGGTGTGATCACCCCCCTGATCGGGCTGGCGGCGTGCGTCCTGTCCGCCTGTGCGGGCGAGCGACCGGCGTCGGCGCCGGGCCCGCTTCACCACGCCGGGGCCGCCGGTGGGACGCCGACCGCCACATCGCCGGGCGGTGCGGCGAGCGCCCCGGCCACCGGATCGGCCACCGGATCGGCCACAGAATCGGCCGATCCGGA
>NZ_JBEXUE010000623.1:0-5025 GCF_040614275.1 Streptosporangium sp. NPDC006013 | reverse complement strand
CCGGTCCGGACCGCCCAGGCGTGACCTCACGCCTCTTCTCTGTTCTGGCCGGATTCCCCGTCGTCGTCGCCGACGTGGAGCAGGTCGTCATCCGCCGCCAGGCGTGCCGCGACCGACGCGAGCCTGGCCGGCCGGCTCGCCTCTGAGCACGACATCGTGCCGTTCCCCGAGGCGGGCCGGCCGTCCTCGGCGCATCCGGGCGCGCCGGACCGCGAGGAGCGCCGGCCGGGGCCTGGCCACCCCGGGCAGTTGGTGCACCACCCCGCGGCCGAGATCATGCTCGATCCGCACGCCGCCCCTCCGCTGGAGACGGTCCCGCACCACGATCTCCCGGCGGGAGAGCCTGTGGTCGGCCCCACTGCGGCGCCGGAGACCCCCGAGGTCGCCGACCTTCCGCAGGGCCCCCCGCCCCCACGGAGGGCCGCGGCTCCCCGGCAGGGAAAGCCGATGCGCTGGGGTGACCTGGTCCGGCCCCGCCAGGGCGATCTGCTCGTCCACCCGCCCCGTCCCGGCCTGCGAGCGACCGAGGAGGAGCCTGGAGGCGAGAGCAGGGTCAGCGAGCGGGTGGAGACCTGGGACACCGACGCCGGCCTCCCCCGGGAGCGGGAGTCCCGGACGAGCGAGGCCGATACGGCCGAGGCCGGCCCACCCGGCACGGCTCGACCCGACACGAACGAGGTGAGCGAGGTGAGCGAGCGCGACGCCGACACCCAGCCGATCCTCGCCGTGAAGGATCGGGCGGCGAACGTCACGCCCGGCGGGACGGCGACGGAGGTCACCGAGGCGGCAGCGAAGGCGGCTACCGCGGGCAGGAGAGCAGGTGGCTCGCCCGACCCCGCGCACGGCGCCGAGGCCGCCGAGACCGGGGAGGAGGCCCAGGCAAACCAGGAGGACGGCACCGCGGCTCCTCCCTCCGGGCGGATGCGCAGCACGCCCGTCCCGCCCGGCGAGTGAGGGACGAAAGCTTGACCGCGCCCGCATGACCCCCTGACCGGATCCGGGGAACGAAGCCGGCGTGACGAAGTGCTGGGTGAAGGCCTCCGATGACAGCGGCTTTCCGGTGCGGAACCTGCCCTTCGGGGTTTTCTCGCGCCGCGGCGAGTTCCCCCGTGTCGGCGTGGCGATCAGCGGCCAGGTACTGGATCTGGGCCTGCTGGCGGAGACCGGGGTGCTGAGGGGCTCACCCTGGTTCGCCTCCGGCACCCTCAACGCGTTTCTGTCCGCGGGACCGCGGATCTGGCAGGAGGTCAGGGAGCGGTTGATCCATCTGCTCACCGAGCCGTCATGCCGTCCGGCGGTGATGCCCGCGCTCATCCCGATGGTCGAGGTGCTGATGCACCTGCCGTTCCACGTGGCGGACCTGATCCGCTTCCAGTCGTCCATCGAGCACGAGACGAACCTGGGCCGGATGTTCCGGCCGCCCGGCGATCCGCTGCCGCGCAACTGGCCGCGGATGCCCATCGGGCAGTACGGCAGGGCGTCGAGCGTGGTGGTCTCCGGCACTCCGGTCGTGCGCCCGTCGGGTCAGCTCCGGGGCCTGGGAGGAGCTGACCCGGTATTCGGGCCGTCCACTCAGCTGGATTTCTCCGCCGAGATCGGCTACGTGGTCGGCGTCCCCTCAACCCCGCCGCACGCGCTGGGAACCCAGGCGTTCGAGGACCACGTCTTCGGGGTGGTGGTGGTCAACAGCTGGCGGGCCCAGGACATCATCGCCTGGGAGAGCACACCGCTCGGGCCGTTTCTCGGACGGTTCGCCACCTCGATCTCTCCGTGGGTGGTCCCGCTCGCGGCGCTGGAGCCGGCCCGGGTGGTGCCGCCCGTCCAGGACCCACCTCCGCCGCCCTATCTGCTGGCCAGGCGGCAGTGGGGCCTGAACCTCACCCTGCGGGTCGAGTTGAACGGCCGGCTCCTGTCGGAACCGCCGTTCGCCACCCAGTATTGGACCGGCCCGCAGCTATTCGCTCACACGGGTGTGAGCGGCGCCCCGCTGCGGACCGGCGATCTGCTCACCTCCGGGCCGGTGTCAGGATCGGCCAGAAGCCAGTTCGGCACGCTGCTCGAACTGACCTGGAACGGCCGAGACCCGCTCGGCATGCCGGACGGAACCGAACGGGTCTTCCTGGAGGACGGCGACATCGTGCGCGTCACCGCGAGCACCTCCGGCCCGGAGGGGGGTCAGCTGAACCTCGGCGAGGTCACCGGAGTGGTCCGCCCCGCCGTCCGCTAGACGCTGTCCACCAGAGGCCGTTCGTCAGACCCTGGAGCGCTTGAGACCGGCGACCAGGCCGACACCGACGATGGCCAGACCCACCTGCATGACGAGTTCGATCCAGTCGATCCCGTCCGTGGTGGCGACGCCGAGAACCTGGGCGATGGCGGTGCCGATGAGCGCCGCGACAATGCCGACGACGATGGTCAGAATCCATCCGATCGCCTGCCTACCGGGAAGCAGCAGACGACCGATGGCACCGATGACAGCGCCGATGACGATTGCTCCAAGAATGGACTCAATAGTCATTTCAACCTCCCAGTGAGGGTGAGACCTTCACTCTCACAGGGAGGTGGCTACCCCCTATGCCATGGATATTCCTGTAAACGGTAAAAATTCGGTCAGTGCGACTTCCTCGCCTGCATCTGAACGACGAGGAGCACTCCGATCACGGCGAGCGCGAGCTGGATGAGGTGCTCCCACCAATTGATCCCCCGCGTGTTGGTCAGGCCGACCGATGCGGCGATGGCGGTGCCGATAAGCGCCGCGATGATGCCGACGATGAGCGTCAGGCCGATGCTCAGGTTCTGGCGCCCGGGAAGAATGAGGCGTGCCAGCGCGCCGATGATGGCGCCGATGATGATTGCGGAGACAATCGATCCGATCATGTCCGGCTCCCCCTGTCACGAGACACAGTCATCAGGGAGTTACCCAGCGCATTCATAGATCATCCCAAAAAGGGGTGGCCCGTACCGCGCCAGGAAACGGGCCACCGCCTCGATGTGGACTGACGGGCATTCCGCGCCGCCCGCCGGAACGTTTCCACGTTCCGCATGAGAAGACGTCCGACAACCGCTAGAGGTTCACCACGATCGCGGTCGCGATGGCCGCGACACCCTCGCCTCGGCCGGTGAGGCCCAGCCCGTCGGTCGTGGTGGCGCTGACGCTCACGGGAGCGCCCACGGCCGCGCTGAGGGCCTTCTCGGCCTCGACGCGGCGGGGGGCCATCTTGGGCCGGTTACCGATCACCTGGACGGCCACGTTGCCGATCTCGAAGCCCGCGGCCCGCACCTGGCGAGCGGTCTCCTCCAGCAGGGCGGCACCCGAGGCACCGGCCCAGCGGGGATCGGACGTGCCGAACAGGCCCCCGAGGTCGCCGAGACCGGCCGCGGACAGCAGAGCGTCACAGGCCGCGTGAGCCGCGGCATCACCGTCGGAGTGCCCGGCCAGGCCGGTCTCCCCGGGCCAGTACAGGCCGGCGAGATGAAGCTCGCGGCCGGAAGCGAACGGGTGGACGTCGACTCCGACGCCCACCCGTGGAAATGTCTTGTTCAGGAGTTGAGAACCTCGTCCAGCAGGGCCTCGGCCTTGTCCTCATTGGTCTTTTCCGCGAGCGCGAGCTCGCTGACGAGGATCTGCCTGGCCTTGGCCAGCATTCGCTTCTCTCCCGCGGAAAGTCCGCGTTCCCTGTCTCGTCGCCACAGGTCGCGAACGACCTCGGCGACCTTGTTGACATCACCGGACGCCAACTTCTCAAGGTTCGCCTTGTAGCGGCGGGACCAGTTCGTGGGCTCTTCGGTGTGAGGCATTCGAAGCACGTCGAAAACGCGCTCAAGGCCCTCTTGTCCGACTACGTCGCGAACACCCACGAGTTCGGCGTTATCAGCCGGCACCTGGACGGTAAGGTCGCCCTTGTCGACCTTAAGAACCAGGTAGGTCCTTTCCTCACCTTTGATGGTCCGGGTCGTGATCGCCTCGATCCGAGCAGCCCCATGGTGGGGGTAGACGACAGTGTCGCCGACCTGGAAAGTCATGTGACAAGTACCCCTTCCGCTGTACTCAAGAGTACCACGTATCCACAGCCTCCCGGAACAGTGAAATCACCATAACTGCAGGTCAAAGCCGCGTCTTATGACTTGACAAGTGCTCAAGTGTGTGAATCAAGGGGGCAAAAAGCACTTATGACCTGCGTTCCCCACCTCCGAATGATCAGGCAGGGCGAGGCGGAAGCCGGTAAACGTCGCCGATAGGGTTGGCCTTGCCCTACCTCATGCGTGACAAGGAGAACTCGCACCGTGACCCGCAACAGCCGTCACCGGGCGATCGCCGCCGCCGCGTTCCTCGCAGCCGCCCTGACTCTGGCCGGCTGTGGCGCCGGATCCGACGCGATCACCAACAAGCCCTACTCGCCGACCGAGGCCCTGTCGGTCAAGACAAAGGGCATCGACATCTCCCAGGCCTTCTTCCTCGGCCCCGACTCCGGCGGGACGCTACCGGCTGGGACGGCCACGCCGCTCTACCTGTCCCTGGTCAACACCAACGGCCCCGACCAGCTCGTCGGCCTCGGCGTCGACCCGGCCCTCGGCACGGCGAAGGTGAGCGCGCCTGTACCGCTCCCCCAGAACCAGCGGGTGAACGTCGGCAAGCCGACACCCACGATCCTGATCGAGGGGCTGAAGAAGCCCCTCAGGGGCGGCGAGTCCATCCCGGTGCAGCTGCAGTTCGCCAACGCGGGGGTCGTGCAGCTCACGATCCCGGTCATCACCCGCAGCCGCGAGTTCACCGCCTACCCGCAGGTTCCCGGCGCCTCCGCGGCTCCCACGCCGACCCCCACCCCCTCCGCCTCCACCGAGGACGGGCAGGGGCACGGCCACTGACCACTCCCGTCGGCCTCACCATGCGGGAGGCCGCCGGGCGACCACGGCTCCCGGGAGATCCGAATCCCCGGGAGCCGGTCATCGGACAAGGCCCGGCCCCCGGTGACCGCCTCCGGACACGCCGAGGGGCCGTACGGCGCGGGCACGCCGTACGACCCC
>NZ_JBEXUE010000622.1:0-5030 GCF_040614275.1 Streptosporangium sp. NPDC006013 | reverse complement strand
GTGCGGGGGGCGTACCGGGTACGGCTGGTTTCCCGGACGAGGCGCGGTCAGGCCAGGCTGAAGCGGACCTCGCGGGTGGTCGGGTCGGCGCCGGTGGCGGCGGCGAGGGAGGCGGCCGAGGAGACCGCGCCGAAGGAGGAGGTGGAGCCGTCGGTGCCGACAAGGATGGTGCGGTAGGTCGCCATCGGTGCCTCACAGGGGTGGCCGTATTAATTGGACAAGAAGTTCAATTGCTGTCGACAACAATAACGGCCATGTGGATCCCAGTACTCTTGTCTCATGACAAGCACCCCGTCCTTCCGTGAAGTCCTGGCCGAGCGCGTGATGGTCGCCGACGGGGCCATGGGGACGATGCTTCAGGCCCACGACGTCACCCTGGACGACTTCCAGGGCCACGAGGGCTGCAACGAGGTGCTCAATGTCACCCGCCCCGACATCGTCCGTGCCGTGCACGAGGCCTACTTCGAGGTGGGGGTCGACTGCGTCGAGACCAACACCTTCGGGGCCAACCTTTCGGCTCTCGGTGAATACGACATCTCCGAACGGGTCTTCGAATACTCGGAGGCCGGTGCCCGCGTCGCCCGGCAGGCGGCCGACGCCTGGTCCACCCCCGAGCGGCCGCGCTTCGTGCTCGGCTCCATCGGCCCCGGCACCAAGCTCCCGACTCTCGGGCACAAGCCGTACGCCGTGCTGCGCGACGCCTACTACGACAACGCCGCGGGGCTGGTCGGCGGTGGCGCCGACGCCCTGATCATCGAGACCTCCCAGGATCTGCTCCAGGTCAAGGCGGCGGTGATCGGCGCACGCCGGGCCATCGCCGACGCCGGCCGGGACGTGCCGATCATCGCCCAGGTGACCATCGAGACCAACGGCGCGATGCTGCTGGGCTCGGAGATCGGCGCGGCACTGACCGCGATCGAGCCGCTCGGCGTCGACGTGATCGGCCTGAACTGCGCGACAGGTCCCGCCGAGATGAGCGAGCACCTCCGCTACCTGGCCCGCCACGCCCGGGTCCGCCTCTCGTGCATGCCCAACGCCGGACTGCCCGTGCTGACCTCCGACGGCGCCTACTACCCGCTGAGCCCCGGGGAACTGGCCTCGGCGCACGAGAACTTCACCCGCGACTACGGCCTCTCCCTCGTCGGCGGCTGCTGCGGTACCACGCCCGAGCACCTGCGCCAGGTCGTCGAGAGGGTACGCGGGCAGGAGACGGCCCCGCGCCGGCCCCGCCCCGAGGCCGGTGCCTCCTCTCTCTACCAGAGCGTCCCCTTCCGCCAGGACATCTCGTACATGGCCATCGGCGAGCGCACCAACGCCGTCGGTTCCAAGGCATTCCGGGAGGCGATGCTCGCCCAGGACTGGGAGGAGTGCGTGGAGATCGCGCGGGCGCAGGCCCGCGACGGCGCGCACATGCTCGACCTCTGCGTCGACTACGTGGGGCGCGACGGCGTGGCCGACATGAAGGAGCTGGCCTTCCGCTTCGCCACCGCCTCCACGCTGCCGATCGTCCTCGACTCCACCGAGCCCGCCGTGCTGGAGGCCGGGCTGCAGATGCTCGGCGGGCGCGCGGTCGTCAACTCGGTCAACTACGAGGAGGGCGACGGCGTCGAGTCGCGTTTCCACAAGAACATGACGCTGGTACGCGAGTACGGCGCGGCCGTGGTGGCCCTGACCATCGACGAGGAGGGACAGGCGCGTACCGCCGACTGGAAGGTCCGGATCGCGCTGCGCCTCATCGAGGACCTGACCACGAAGTGGGGCATGCACGTCGAGGACATCCTCGTCGACGTGCTCACCTTCCCCATCGCCACCGGCCAGGAGGAGACCAGGCGCGACGCGCTGGAGTCGATCGAGGCGATCAAGGAAATCAAGCGGCACCACCCCGGGGTGCAGACGGTACTGGGCCTGTCGAACGTGTCGTTCGGTCTCAATCCCGCTGCCCGCATCGTGCTCAACTCGGTCTTCCTCAACGAGTGCGTCAACGCCGGCCTCGACGCGGCGATCGTGCACGCCTCCAAGATCCTGCCGATGGCGCGCATCCCCGAGGAGCAGCGCCAGGTCGCCCTGGACATGGTCTACGACCGGCGCAGGGAGGGTTACGACCCGCTGCAGCGGTTCATGGAGCTGTTCGACGGCGTCGACGCCGCGGCTCTCAAAGCGAGCAAGGCCGAGGAACTCGCCGCGCTGCCGCTGTGGGAGCGGCTCAAGCGCCGCATCGTCGACGGTGAGCGCAAGGGCCTGGAGGCCGACCTCGACGAGGCCCTCGCCCAGCGCCCCGCCCTGGAGATCGTCAACGACGTGCTGCTCGACGGCATGAAGACCGTCGGCGAGCTGTTCGGCTCCGGCCAGATGCAGCTGCCGTTCGTGCTCCAGTCGGCCGAGGTGATGAAGACCTCGGTGGCCTACCTGGAGCCGCACATGGACCGGGTCGAGGGCGAGACCAAGGGCCGCATCGTGCTCGCCACGGTCAAGGGCGACGTGCACGACATCGGCAAGAACCTGGTCGACATCATCCTCTCCAACAACGGCTACGAGGTCGTCAATCTCGGCATCAAGCAGCCGGTGTCGGTCATCCTGGAGGCTGCGGAGGAGAAGAAGGCCGATGTCATCGGCATGTCCGGGCTGCTGGTGAAGTCCACGGTGGTCATGAAGGAGAACCTGGAGGAGATGAACTCCAGGGGCATCTCCGACAGGTTCCCCGTGCTGCTCGGCGGGGCCGCGCTGACCCGTGCCTACGTCGAGCAGGACCTCGCGGAACTCTTCCAGGGCGAGGTCCGCTACGCCCGCGACGCCTTCGAGGGACTGCGCCTGATGGACGCCTTCATGGCGGTCAAGCGCGGCGAGAAGGGCGCGAGCCTGCCGCCGCTGCGCGAGCGCCGGGTCAAGACCGGAGCCACGCTGGTCAGGACGCCGGTGGAGGAGCTGCCGGCCCGCTCCGACGTGGCCGTCGACAACGCGGTGCCGGCGGCGCCCTTCCTCGGCGAGCGCGTCATCAAGGGCGTACCGCTCGCGGAGTACGCCGCGTTCCTTGACGAGCGGGCGACGTTCATGGGTCAGTGGGGCCTCAAGGCCGCCCGCGGTGGTGACGGGCCCTCTTACGAGGAACTGGTCGAGACCGAGGGCAGGCCGCGCCTGCGGATGTGGCTGGAGCAGATGCAGACCGAGGGCCTGCTGGAGGCGGCGGTCGTCTACGGCTACTTCCCGTGCGTCAGCGACGGCGACTCGCTGATCATCCTGGACGAGGGGGGCAACGAGCGCACCCGGTTCACCTTCCCGCGCCAGCGCCGCGACCGGCACCTGTGCCTGTCCGACTTCTTCCGCTCCAAGGACTCCGGTGAGGTCGACGTCGTCGCCTTCCAGGTCGCGACGATGGGCAACCGGGTCTCCGAGGCGGCGGCCGAGCTGTTCGCCAAGGACGCCTACCGCGACTACCTGGAGCTGCACGGTCTGTCGGTGCAGCTGACCGAGGCCCTGGCCGAGTACTGGCACGCGCGGGTGCGCACCGAACTGGGCATCGGCGGTGACGAGTCCCTGGAGGACATGCTCAAGGTCAACGTCATGGGCTGCCGCTACTCCTTCGGCTACCCGGCCTGCCCCAATCTGGAGGATCAGGTCCAGCTGATGGGGTTGCTCGACCCGTCCAGGATCGGTGTCGAGCTGTCCGAGGAGTTCCAGCTCCACCCCGAACAGTCGACGTCCGCGCTGATCGTCCATCACCCTGAGGCCAACTACTTCAACGTGTGACCGTCTGCCGGAAGGGCTACAAGGGTATGGAAGCGGTTCTCTTCGACATGGACGGGCTTCTCGTCGACAGCGAGAAGATCTGGTTCCAGGTCGAGACCGAGGTGATGGAGCGGCTCGGCGGCGAGTGGGGGGCCACCCACCAGGAGAACATGGTGGGCGGCTCGATGTCGGCGGCCGTGGCGTACATGCTCCGGGTCTCCGGCGGGAGCGCCGCTCCCGAGGAGGTGGAGAGCTGGATGATGGAAGGCATGATCTCCAGGCTCGCCGGTGGTGTGGAGATGATGCCGGGCGCCGCCGAGCTGCTGGCGGGGGTGCACGGGGAGGGCCTGGCCGCCGCCCTGGTCACCTCCTCGGCACAGCCGATCGCCGAGGCGTGCCTGCGGAGCATCGGCAGGCATCACTTCGACCACGTGGTCACCGGTGACGATGTCGCGAGGACCAAGCCCGATCCCGAGCCCTACCTGACGGCGGCCCGTCTGCTGGGCGTGGACCCGGGCCGCTGCGTCGCGCTGGAGGATTCCCCGAATGGGGTGACATCGGCTACCGCGGCGGGCTGCCGGGTGGTGGCGGTGCCGAGCGTGCTGCCGATTCCCGGTGCGCCGGGCCGTCTTGTCGTCGGGTCGCTGCATGAGGTCGATGTGGAGGTCCTGCGCTCACTGTCCGCCGGTGCCCGCTGAGCGGCCCTGTCGTCCGGCGGATGGCATGAGGACGGCCGGTGCGCTCCTTTCGGGAGAGCGCCTGCTGGGGATCCTCCCTGATCTTTCATACGATCCTGGCCGCACCCCCTAAGGGATGATCCCTCCTTGAGAAGGAGGGCTCGTCCTGATCCGACGTGCCAGGATGGATGTCAGATAGGTCAACATGAGGGGCGGTCCGCTGTGTCGTTCAATCAGATCGCGTGGTTGCCGCTCTGCGCCGGGGTCACCGGTGTGGGGCTGGTGCTGAGTTTCCTGCTGATGCGGCGCCGTGGCGTCGCGGCGGGGTTACGTGCCGCGGCCTGGTCACTGCTACCCGTCGCCGCCTTTCTGACCGGCGCGCTTCCCACCCTGTGGCAGATCGGCACGGCGATCATCGGTTTCCTCACAGGTCTGGTGTTCAACCCCGTGGTGTGGTCCGGGGTGGCGGTGACCGGACTCGCCGCGGTGCTCTTCCTGGTCTCCGGGTTCCTGCGTGGCCGCCGCCTCAGGGCCGCGGCGTCCTCAGCGTCCTCAGCGTCCTCAGCGCCCCCGGTGTCCTCTGCGTCCGCTGTGCCCGCCGTGGCGGCGGCGGGCCCCGGCGGGCGGGGC
>NZ_JBEXUE010000621.1:0-5031 GCF_040614275.1 Streptosporangium sp. NPDC006013 | reverse complement strand
TCCCACGGATTCGAGAGCTTGGAGCTGAGGAAGCACCCCAAGGTCGGTCTGCGCTCTTGTGTTCAACGTGGCCATCTGGATCACACCTCCAGTTCGTGATGGCCAGGGCTGGTCAACGCGGGGCTTCGAAGCGCATCACTGCGCCTCAAGCCCCCTCCTTCAGGAGGGGGTCGTTGACACCTCGCGACATCGGATATCGGCAGGCATTGCCGAGAATCCGGGGAAAAGCGATAAGGCCCGCTCCGAAGAGCGGGCCTTGCCGTGTGCTGTCAGCCGATACGCCAGGTGTCTCCGCCGAGCAGCAGGTCGTTCAGGTCACCGGGACCCCGCTCGTCGACGGCCTCCTGGAGTTGCTCGGTCATGAGCTCGTCGTAGGAGGGACGGGCGACGCTGCGGAAGACGCCGATCGGGACGTGCTCGAAGGCGGGCTCGTCCAGCCTGGAGAGCGCGAAGGCCAGCGAGGGGTCGGCGCGGTGGGCGTCGTGCACGAGGATCTCGTCCTCGCTCACCGACGACCTCGGGACGACCTCGATGCCGCCGTCGGCCGCCCGGCGCACCGCCTTGGAAGCCGAGGCGATGGGCCGGCCGTGCTCCAGGCGGAGCGTGATGTCGTCCCGCTGCTCCGGGTCCTTCAACTGCTCGAAGGCGTTGTCGTTGAAGATGTTGCAGTTCTGGTAGATCTCGACCAGGGAGGTGCCCCGGTGCTCGGCGGCCTCGCGCAGCACCGACTGCAGGTGCTTGCGGTCGGAGTCGATGGTCCTGGCCACGAAGGAGGCCTCGGCGCCGATGGCCAGCGAGATCGGGTTGAACGGCTTGTCCAGCGAGCCCATCGGGGTGGACTTCGTGATCTTGCCGACCTCGGAGGTCGGGGAGTACTGCCCCTTGGTGAGACCGTAGATCCTGTTGTTGAACAGCAGGATGTTCAGGTTGACGTTGCGGCGCAGCGCGTGGATGAGGTGGTTGCCGCCGATGGACAGCGAGTCGCCGTCACCGGTGATCACCCAGACCGACAGGTCGGGACGCGAGGCGGCCAGGCCGGTCGCGATCGCCGGGGCGCGGCCGTGGATCGAGTGGAACCCGTAGGTGTCCATGTAGTACGGGAACCGCGAGGAGCAGCCGATGCCCGAGACGAACACCATGTTCTCGCGCTTGAGGCCGAGCTCGGGCACGAACGACTGGACCGCGGCCAGGATGGCGTAGTCACCGCATCCGGGGCACCAGCGGACCTCCTGGTCGGTCTTGAAGTCCTTCATACCGAGCTTGACCTCGGACTTCGGGACCAGTGAAAGCCCCCCGCCGGTTCCGGGGACGGACAATTCGGTACCACTACTCATTGTCGATCACGTCCTGGATCACGCCGGCAAGTTCTTCGGCCTTGAACGGAAGTCCACGCACTCGGTTGTAGCTGATGATGTCGACCAGGAAGCGGGCACGGAGCAGCAGCGCGAGCTGGCCGAGGTTGATCTCCGGCAGGAGCACCCTGTCGTACGCGCGCAGGACCTCGCCGGTGTTGGCGGGCAGCGGGTTGACATGCCGCAGGTGGGCTTGGGCGACCTTGCCGCCGGCCTTCCTGATGCGCCGCGCGGCCGCCGCGATCGGTCCGTAGGTGGACCCCCAGCCGAGCACCAGCACGCGGGCGTCGCCGTCGGGATCGTCCACCTCAAGCGCCGGGATGTCGTGGGCGATCCCGTCGATCTTGGCCTGGCGGATCCTGACCATCCGGTCGTGGTTGTCGGGATCGTAGGAGATGTTCCCGGTGCCCTCGGCCTTCTCGATGCCGCCGATCCGGTGCTCCAGGCCGGCGGTGCCGGGAATCGCCCAGGGGCGGGCGAGGGTCTCGGGGTCGCGCTTGAACGGCAGGAAGGTCACGCCGTCCTCGGCGTTCGGCCCGGAGGCGAACTCGGTGGAGATGTCGGGCAGATCGGCGGCGTCGGGCACCTTCCACGGCTCGGAGCCGTTGGCGAGGTAGCCGTCGGAGAGCAGCATGACCGGGGTGCGGTACTTCACCGCGATCCTGGCCGCCTCCACCGCCGCGTCGAAGCAGTCGGAGGGGGTCGAGGGGGCGATGATCGGCAGCGGCGACTCGCCGTTGCGGCCGTACATGGCCATCAGGAGGTCGGTCTGCTCGGTCTTGGTGGGCATGCCGGTGCTGGGACCCGCGCGCTGCACGTCGACCACGATGAGCGGCAGCTCGGTGGTCACCGCGAGGCCGACGGTCTCGGCCTTCAGCGCGACACCGGGCCCGGAGGTCGTCGTGATGCCCAGGGCGCCGCCGAAGGAGGCGCCGAGCGCCGCGCCGACGCCCGCGATCTCGTCCTCGGCCTGGAAGGTGCGGATGCCGAACCGCTTGTGCTTGGAGAGCTCGTGCAGGATGTCGCTGGCCGGGGTGATCGGGTAGGACCCGAGGAAGAGCGGCAGCCTCGACTGCACCGAGGCGGCGATCAGGCCGTAGGCGAGCGCCTGGTTGCCGGAGATGTTGCGGTACACGCCAGGGGGCAGCTTGGCCGGCTTGACCTCGTAGGAGACCGAGAAGGACTCGGTGGTCTCGCCGTAGTTCCAGCCCGCCTGGAAGGCGGCGATGTTGGCCTTGGCGATGTCGGGCTTCTTGGCGAACTTGGTCTCCAGGAACTGGATCGTCGCCTCGGTGGGCCGGTGGTAGAGCCAGCTCAGCAGCCCGAGGGCGAACATGTTCTTGGACCGCTCGGCGTCCTTCTTGGACAGTGCGAAGCCTTCGAGGGCCTTGACGGTCAGCGAGGTCAGCGGCACCGAGTGGACCCGCCACGCGGCGAGCGAGTCGTCCTCCAGCGGGCTGACGGCGTAGCCCACCTTCTGCAGGTTGCGCTTGGTGAACTCGTCGGTGTTGGCGATGATGTCGGCGCCACGCGGCAGGTCCGAGAGGTTCGCCTTCAGCGCGGCGGGGTTCATCGCGACCAGGACGTTGGGCGCGTCACCCGGGGTGAGGATGTCGTGGTCGGCGAAGTGGAGCTGAAAACTCGACACGCCCGGCAGGGTGCCTGCGGGGGCGCGGATCTCGGCGGGGAAGTTGGGGAGTGTCGACAGGTCGTTGCCGAACTCAGCCGTCCCGGCGGTGAAGCGGTCGCCGGTCAGCTGCATGCCGTCGCCGGAGTCCCCGGCAAAACGGATGATCACGCGTTCGAGTTGCTGAACCTGCTTGGTCACAGCTCAGTCCTCCTCGACGCGACAGGGCGCCGTTGCTCGTGGCACATTCTTTTTTCCATGCTAGATCCTCGGGGGTCACGCGTAGGCTTTTCGCGTTCCACTCGGCGGAGGAGGGCGACCCGTGTCGCGCATCCTCTGCGGCCGCTGAGTCGAAACCTGGGGCGCGGATGTCGCGTTTTGCGGCCGGATCACGGCCTACGTGGAGGTCACGATCGCGGACGGCCGTCCCGACACAGCCCCGCCGCGAGCCGGCACAGGTCGACGTGCAGGCGGGCGAAGAGGACAGTTGAGGTCACGCTGCCCAACTATATGTCCCGCCGTGGCCGCGTTCTCATCGCCTCAGGCTATGGCCCCATAGCTCCAGGTTATGACATCGGCTACCGGTCCGGCGCCGTCGAAACGCCCCCGGAGTCATAGGTCCGGCCGGGCACCATCTCGCGCGAGCCGTACAGCTCGGGGACGGTGACAAAGGTATAGCCCGCCGCGGAGAGCCGGCGCAGGATTTCTTGGGCCGCGTCGACCGTCGCGGGGTGGGAGTCGTGCAGGAGGACGATCGCCCCGGGCTCGACCCGGGCGACGGTCCGGCCGGCGATCGCCCGGGGGTCGGGGTCCCAGCGGTCCTCGGGGTCCACGTTCCAGCGCACCACGGCCATGTTCAGGCGGCCCGCGACGGAGGCCACCTGAATGTCGCTGCCGCCGTACGGCGGGCGCATCAGGGTGGGGACCTGGCCGATGATCTGGGCGATCGCGTGCTGCGCGCGGGTGAGCTGGTCGGCGATCTTGGTGGGGGGCAGCATGGTGAGATCGCGGTGGGACCAGGTGTGGTTGGCCACCAGGTGTCCCTCGTCGCGCATCCGCCTGAGTAGGTCGGGCCGGGCGGAGGCGTTGGAACCGAGGGTGAAGAAGGTCGCCCTCGCCCCGTGGGCGCGGAGGATGTCGAGCAGCCGCGCGGTCTCGGGGCCCGGCCCGTCGTCGTAGGTCAGCGCCACGCACCTGAGCTTCGCGCAGTCCACGCTGCCCGCCATGGAGCTGCGCGCCGGAGGCTTGTCGGTGCTCGCGGCCTTGATCTCCTCCCGAGACGTGGGGGCCGGAGCCTTCTTCGCCTGCAGGACCGAGCGCTGTGCCCGCAGCCCGATCTCCGACAGCAGCGGCGCCGCGGTCGCGGACGGTACGGCGACCGCCACCCGGCCGGCCACCCCCAGCCCCACCTGCTCGTCGTCGAACTCCACGACGAGGTCGCCACGCGGGTTGAAACCGAGGGAGTCGAACATCTCCCGGTCCGGCCTGAGCGCGTTCGGGGTCACCAGCGGTCCCCGCAGCCTCAGCTCGCCCCTGACGATCCCGGCCAGCGTGACCAGCGCGGGACGGCCGGTGAGCAGGTCGGCGGAGTCGAGGACGCGCCCCTTCACCCGGTCGTACCAGACGGTGGTGCGCGCCTCGTTCCAGCCCGACTCCATGGAGTGACCGATGCGCAGCCGTACCCCCAGGACCTCGGGGGAGGCGGCGGCGAGCTGCCAGTCCACGTTGAACTCGGGCTTGGGCAGGGCGTCGGCGGGGGCGCGGTGCCGGGTGAACCCGTCGAGCTCTTCGCGCACGGTCCCGCGGAGCTTCTCGGTGAGGTGGGGGGCGCCGGGGACGGCCGGATAGACGGCGTGCACGTGCCGGTTTCCCGTCTCTCCGGAGAACAGGGTCCGTGTGCTCAGGCCCTGGACCACGGAGGGGTCCACATAATTGATCAATGTGGGCTCCGAGGGCATGGGGGCCTTCGCGGAAGAGGGGGTGATGGCTGCGCCGCAACCGGCGATCGTCACGGCCATCCAGGCGATTCCTCCGATGAATCGCAGGTTGCGC
>NZ_JBEXUE010000620.1:0-5046 GCF_040614275.1 Streptosporangium sp. NPDC006013 | reverse complement strand
CACCGGGGCCGCGGCCTGTGTTCCCGGCCATGCCGCGGAGGCTGTGCCCGGGTACGAAGATGATCGTAGATCGGGGTGCCCGGCGGAGTCCGATGGATGTCCTCATCGGCTGGCCGTGCTCAGAGGCGTGGTCCCGTGCCCGCCTCCGGGACGTCGGGTCACATCACCCAGCGGCTCTCGGCCTTCCTGCCCGCCCCGGTCACCACCGTGACACGCCCCGCCGGCGATCCAGGCGTGGATGTCGGCACTGCCTTCCGAGGGGAACCTGACAGCCGGCGGCGTGGGACCGTCGGGACTGCCGTACACCATCCTGCGCACGACGCAGTTCCACAACCTGGCTGGTACTCGTGCTGGGGAAGCCGGCGAGGTCCGGGATCCTGCTGGTCCCCGCGGGGACGGACTTCCAGCCGGTGGAGGTCACCGAGGTCGCCGAGCGGCTGGTGGAGCCGGCGCTGGGCGCGCCCGCAGGGCGGGTGCCCGACACGCCTCGGTCATGGCAACACCCCTCAGGGTCAGGTGTTGCGACCACCTTTAGAACCCAAGGCCGAGTCGGGGCCACTTCTCGCCCGTGAAATCAGTGGAGAACGGCACCCGTGACGAGCTGCTCAGTCGCCATGCCGAGGCGGTCGGATCCGTCACGATCGCGCACCCGACGCGGGTCGCCGTTGACGGACCGCCCGCGCGTCCAGGTCTGGACGTGCTGCTGCGTGGGCACGCCAGCAACCCGCTCGCGCCGCTAGAGGTCCAGCCGTGTCAGTCACGTCCCGCCAGAAAACGAAAAGGGTGCAAAGCAGACGCTGGGCGATGAGTCGAACTCGGCGCACCTACGACTCCCAGCAGGTCCCAGTATTCCAGCGCTGTCCGACGTGAGACGGCGGATCGGTGCGGGGAGCCGACGATGACAGGTCGGCTCCCCGCCTCGTCGGGTACGGCTGGGTCGGCACCGGTGGGCATGGCCGCCGCGTCCTCCCGCCGTAGTCTCGGCATCCTGGCAGGCGACCGCGACGCGCGAGGTCGTGCGAGGGCGGCGGCGGGGATCTCCGTTCCGTCTGGCACCCTGGTCAGGTGATCGAGGAGTTCGAGGCGGAGCGGCCGAAGATGTTCGGCCTGGCCTACCGGATGCTCGGTTCGGCGGCCGAGGCCGAGGACGTCGTCCAGGACGCCTACCTGCGCTGGAGCGGTGCCGAGCGTGAGCACATCGGCTCCCCCGGAGCCTGGCTGGCCAAGGTGGTCACCAACCTCTGTCTCAACCGGCTGACCGCCGCCCGTGCCACCCGCGAGCGCTATGTCGGCTTCTGGCTCCCCGAGCCCGCGCCGACCGGCGCGCTCGGCCCGATGGAGACCGCCGAGCAGCGCGACGCGGTGTCCATGGCCTTCATGCTCCTGCTGGAGCGGCTCACCCCGGCCGAGCGGGCCGTCTTCGTGTTGCGGGAGGCGTTCTCCTACGGCTACCGCGAGATCGCCGATGCGCTCGATCTGGCCGAGGCCAACTGCCGCCAGCTGTACGGCAGGGCCCGGCGCAGGGTCGGTGAGCGTCCGAGGTTCGACGCCCCGGGCGAGCAGCGGCGAAGGATCGTGGAACGGTTCCTGGCAGCCGCCAGGAGTGGCGACCTGGCGGGGCTGGAGCGGCTGCTCGCCGACGACGTGATCGCCTGGGCCGACGGTGGCGGCAGGGTGCGCGCCGCGCTGCGGCCGATCACCGGCAGGGAGAAGGTCGTCCGCTACCTCACCGGGATCGCCGGCAGGTTCGGGCAGGCGGCGGAGTTCACCCATGCCGATGTCAACGGTCAGGACGCGGTCCTCGTCCGGCATGGGGGAGAGGTCATCGCGATCTTCGTGATCGAGGTCTCCGCCGAGACCGTCGTCGGCCTGCGTGCCGTGTTCAATCCGGAAAAGCTGTCACATTTGCAGGGAGTCGCCGGTTCGTAGGGGTATGACAGAAAACATCCTGGTAACCGGTGGTACCGGGGTTCTCGGGCGCCATGTCGTGGACCGTTTCGCCAAGACCGGTCACCCCGTCCGAGTGCTGAGCCGCACCCGCGAGCCCTACCTCGGAGACCTGAGGACGGGAGCGGGACTCGGCCCCGCTCTCGAAGGGGTCAATACGATCGTGCACCTCGCCAGTGACCCGCGCGACTCCTCGGCGGACGTCGAGGCCGCCCGGCGGCTGATCGCCGCGACGCCCCCCGAGACCCACCTGGTCCATGTCTCCATCGTCGGCGTCGACCGGCACCCGTACACGTATTACCGGCGCAAGCACGAGGTCGAGAGGTTGATCGAGAACTCGGGGCTGCCGTACACCATCCTGCGCACGACGCAGTTCCACAACCTGGTGGTGCTCATGCTGGGGAAACTGGCGAAATCAAAGGTCCTGCCGGTCCCGGCCGGGACGGACTTCCAGCCGGTGGAGGTCACCGAGGTCGCGGAGCGGCTGGTGGCACTGGCGCTGGGCGCGCCCGCCGGGCGGGTGCCCGACATGGGCGGCCCGGAGATCGTGAGCGCGGCCGAGTTGGCGCGGACCTATCTGCGGGTCACCGGCGGGCGCGGGCTCGTCATACCGCTGCCCGTACCCGGCAGGATCGCCGCCGCCTTCCGGCGCGGCGTGCATCTCGCGCCCGACCACCCCGACGGGCGCGGGACCTTCGCGGACTTCGTCTCCGTGGCCGCCGGCCGGAGCGGGTACGAGGCGGGGACGGAGGGGCGATGAACGAGACGGTCTCCACCGCGCGCGTGCCGTTCCGGACCGCGACCTGGTCACGCGTCCTGCTCGCCGTCCTGGCCGTGACCGAGGCGGTCGTCGGTGGCTGGGCGCTGCTCGTGCCGCGCGGGTTCTACGACGACTTCCCGCTGCCGGGACATCCCTGGGTGGCGCTGCTGCCGCCCTACAACGAGCACCTCCTGCGGGACTTCGGCGGGCTCAACCTGGGGTTCGGCCTGATGCTCGCGGTGGCGGCGGTGACGCTCGACCGCCTGCTGATCCGTACGGTGCTTGCCGGATACCTGCTCTACTCGGTGCCGCACCTGACCTTCCACCTCGGTCACCTGGGGCACTTCGACATGGTGGACGCGGTGGGGCAGGTCGTCGTGCTCGCCTTCTGCGTGCTGATCCCCGCGATCCTGCTGTTCCTCACGCGGAAGGCACCGGGCGGCGAGTAGGCCCGAGGCCGCCGACGGCCGGGCCGTGCACGTGCGGACGGCCGGTGCCCGGGCACGGGAAGGGGCCGGAAACGGAGAAAGACCCGCCCGGGCGGGTCTTTCGCGATGGAGGTCAGGCGGCGGAGGTAGGGCCGCTCGTCTGTGGAAAGCGCAGAACGTTGCGGCCCGTGTAGGCGCTGAGATCGACCACCTTGGCGTCGCCGGTCACTCCACGGCGTGTCGCGGAACGAATATCCCTGATCTTGAGCCGTGCGACATATGGTGGCACGACCACAAGTCTCTTCATTGAGCCCCCCGGCGTGATGGTTCCGTTATATGAAATATCTACAGATCGCCGCATAAGACTGCCGTAAAGACCAGGTCAATAGGGGAGTGGGCGACCCGAGGGAGACCTCAGATCCAGGCCGGAGATGCGGGCGGGGCGGCGTGCGCCCCGCTGCCGGATGATCCTGGCGCGTCGAATGATCTTCCTCCCCTCCTCGGGCTCGCCGTGCTATGCGTCGCCTGACACCGGCGTGCCCGGGGCTGGCGGGCCCGGCACGCGCGAAAGTCCGTGCGAGCCAACCTAGCCCGCCCCCGCCCTCTGGATCAACCGGTTTGGCTACGAAGAGCCTCCGGGGGAATGCGTACGGTGACGGCGGCTCGGAGCTGGACGCTGATCGCCGGGATCGTCACGACCCGTGCCGCCGGAACCTCCGGCCGACCGCGGCGGCTCACTCCCGGCCGCCACGCACGACGTGTTTTTCGCGGCGTACGCGCGCCGAACGCGGCACGTCCGGTGCGGGCCCGGCTACTCTGACGACCAGTCGGCCCGTGACGTCTCCGATCTCCGAACGGTCCTCCCCGACCGGCCGGAAGCAGGCATCCTGGTCGGTGTTCCCGGCCTCGTCGAGGCCGCCCAGCGGGCCACGGGCCATGCCGGCCGCGAGAGTTTCGTCACCGTTCACTCAAGGAGGGCGAGACGTGTTCGGAATGTTCGGCACTCCGCGAACTTCGTCGTCCTCGGGGGCGTCCAACCTGCCGTTGAACGGAGTGTGAGTTGAGCACGACACTTATCGACGGTGATCCGCAGCGGTTGGGCGGTTACTGGCTGGCCGGGCGGTTGGGTGCGGGTGGTCAGGGTGTGGTCTATGAGGCGTACGATGCCGCGGGTAGGCGTGTGGCGGTGAAGGTGTTGCACGGTGACGCCGGGAGTGATCCGGAGTTGCGTGAGCGGTTCGGTCGTGAGGCCGCCGCGGCCCGCCGGGTGGCCTCGTTCTGTACGGCGGGGGTGCTGGACGCCGATCTGGACGGGCCCAGGCCGTACATCGTCAGCGAGTACGTCGAGGGCCCCAGCCTGCGCAGGGCCGTCGCCGAGGGGCGCCGCTTCACCGGAGGCGACCTGCACCGTCTCGCGACGGCGATCGCCACCGCGCTGACCGCCGTCCACGAGGCCGGGGTCATCCACCGCGACCTCAAACCCGACAACGTGCTGCTGGGCCCTGACGGCCCCCGTGTGATCGACTTCGGCGTCGCCCGCACGGAGGACATGTCACTGACCGCGACCGGCATGGTGGCGGGCACCCCGACCTACATGGCCCCCGAGATCTTCATGGGCCAGCGTGCGAGCACCGCCGTCGACATCTTCGCCTGGGGTGGGATCATGGTCTTCGCCGCGACGGGTGCCGACCCGTTCCGGGCGGAGAGCCTGGGCGGGATCATGCACCGCGTGCTGTCGGTACAGCCCCAGCTGGACATGCTCCCCGAGCACCTGCGGCCGTTCGTCGCCGCCTCACTCGCCAAGGACCCCGCCGCGTAAGGGCCTCGCGGAGTTTTGTGGCGTTCTTCGTGCTCAGGTCGATCTCGTAGGCGGTCCCGTCCAGGCCGAACGAGACGGTCTCGTCCGCCCGC
>NZ_JBEXUE010000619.1:0-5051 GCF_040614275.1 Streptosporangium sp. NPDC006013 | reverse complement strand
CTCCGCCGGGGACGACGGGGACGCCGGCCGCGGAGACGGTGGCCTTGGCGCGGATCTTGTCGCCCATGGCCTCGACGGCCTCCGGCGGCGGGCCGACGAAGACGAGCCCGGCCTCGGCGCAGCGCCGGGCGAAGGCGGCGTTCTCCGCGAGGAAGCCGTAGCCGGGGTGCACGGCCTGGGCTCCGGTCGCCGCCGCGGCGGCGAGGATGCCGTCGACGTCGAGGTAGCCGCCGGCGAGCCGTACCGCGACATCGGCCTCGCGGACGTGCCGCGCCCCGGCGTCGGCGTCGCTGTGCACTGCCACGGAACGGATGCCCAGTCTGCTGAGCGTGCGGGTGATCCGCAGGGCGATCTCGCCGCGGTTGGCGACGAGGACGGTGTCGAACATCCGGCGGGGTGCTGATGAGTGGGTCATGGGTGCGGTCACATCCGGAAGACGCCGTAGCCGACAGGGTCGAGGGGGGCATTGGCCGAGGCTGACAGGGCCAGGCCCAGGACGGTTCGGGTGTCGAGGGGGTCGATGACCCCGTCGTCCCAGAGGCGGGCCGTGGAGTAGTAGGGGTTGCCCTGCTCCTCGTACTGCCCGCGGATGGCGTCGGGGTCGGCGTTGCCGACCGTGGACAGGACGTTGGCGGCCTGCTCGCCGCCCATCACCGAGATCCGGGCTCCGGGCCACATCCACAGGAACCGGGGCGAGTAGGCGCGCCCGGCCATCGCGTAGTTGCCGGCCCCGAACGAGCCGCCGACGACCACGGTGAACTTGGGCACCCGGGCGCAGGCGACGGCGGTGACCATCTTCGCGCCGTGCTTGGCGATCCCGCCCGCCTCGTAGGCCCGGCCGACCATGAACCCGCTGATGTTCTGCAGGAAGACCAGCGGGGTGTTGCGCCGGTCGCACAGTTCGATGAAATGGGCGCCCTTGAGCGCCGACTCGCCGAACAGGATGCCGTTGTTGGCGATGATCCCGACGGGGTGACCGTGGATGCGGGCGAACCCGGTGACGAGCGTGCTGCCGTACTCGGCCTTGAACTCGCCGAACCTGCTGCCGTCGACGACGCGGGCGATGATCTCACGAACGTCGTACGGGGTGCGGGTGTCGGCGGGGACGATGCCGTACAGGTCGCGGGGGTCGCAGACCGGCTCCTCCGATGGCAGGCGCTCCCAGGGGGAGGGCGTGCGCGGCGCGAGGGTGGAGACGATGTCCCGGACGATCCTCAGCGCGTGGCGGTCGTCGTCGGCGAGGTGGTCGGTGACGCCGCTGACCCGGGCGTGCAGGTCGCCGCCGCCCAGGTCCTCGGCGCTGACCTCCTCGCCGGTGGCCGCCTTCACCAGCGGCGGGCCACCGAGGAAGATCGTGCCCTGGTTGCGGACGATCACCGCCTCGTCGCTCATCGCCGGGACGTAGGCGCCGCCCGCCGTGCAGGAGCCGAGGACCGCGGCGATCTGCGGGATGCCGCGCGCCGACATGGTGGCCTGGTTGTAGAAGATCCGGCCGAAGTGCTCGCGGTCCGGGAAGACCTCGTCCTGCCTGGGCAGGAACGCGCCCCCGGAGTCGACGAGGTAGACGCAGGGCAGGTTGTTGTGGAGGGCGACCTCCTGGGCCCGCAGGTGCTTCTTGACGGTGATCGGGTAGTAGGTGCCGCCCTTGACGGTGGCGTCGTTGGCGACGATCACGCACTCGCGGCCGGAGACCCGGCCCACCCCGGTGATGATCCCGGCGGCGGGCGCCTCGTCCCCGTACATCCCTCCCGCGGCCAGCTGGGAGAGCTCCAGGAATCGCGAGCCGGGGTCGAGGAGGGAGTCGACGCGGTCGCGGGGCAGCAGCTTGCCCCGGGAGACGTGCCTGGCGCGCGACTTCTCCGGGCCTCCCAGCCTCGCGGCCGCGACGCGTTCCCCGAGCTCGGCGACCAGCCGCTCATTGACCTCGGCGTTGCGCCTGAAACCCTCGCCACCCGGGTCGCAGGTGCTTCGCAGCACCGGCCAGCCACTCATGCGGGCCCTCCTGTCCGGCTCCGTCGCCGCTGGGTTAAGGATCACTAACTTCACCGCAGATGTTAGTCATTATTAACGTTACCGTCTACCATGCGGAAGGTGACGACTGCCCAGCCCGCTACCCGCAATCGCGGCTCGCGGCGCGCCGAGATCCTGGACGCCGCGGCGAGACTGTTCGCGGCGCGCGGCTTCCACGGTGTCTCGATCGAGGACATCGGCGGCGCGGTCGGCACCTCGGGTCCGGCCCTCTACCGGCATTTCAGCGGCAAGGAGGCGCTGCTCTCCGAGATGCTGCTGGACGTCAGCGAGCGCCTGCACGCCTCGGGCACCCGCCGCGTGACCGAGGCAGCCGGCGCCGAGCAGGCCCTGAACGCCCTGCTCAGCTGCCAGATCGAATTCGCACTGAGCCACCCGGCGCTGATCACGGTGCACGACAGGGAGCTGGACAACGTACCCGAGCCCGCCCGGCGACGGATCCGCAGGCTTCAGAGACTGTACGTCGAGGAGTGGGTCACCGTGCTGAGCGAGCTCTACCCGGGCCGTTCCCAGGCCGAGCTGCGCGCCGCGACCCACGCCGTCTTCGGGCTGCTCAACTCCACACCGCACAGCGCCGGGGAACTACCGCCCGCGGCGATGGCCGAACTGCTGCGCGGCATGGCCCGCGCGGCGCTGGCCACATCCCAAGGTTAGCAATCACTAACTCATGATGTGGGCACCCTTGCGCGGGGACGTGAGCCACGCCTGCGAGGGGTTCACCATGACCGTGCACGGCGCCTCGCGCAGCAGCATCTGGCAGGCCGGGCCGATGGCGAGGCCCGGCGGGTCGTCGTGCTCCTTGTCGGCCACCACCATCAGGTCCGAGCGGTCGGCCGCGGAACGGAGCACCTCGACGTGGGATCTCGTCTCGATCATGGTCTCCACCTCCAGCTGCGGATACCTCTCCTCCCACAGCGCGACGTTGGTGTTGAAGCGGACCGCCACCCGCCGGGTGTCGTCGGCGCCCTCGGGGCAGAGGCAGATCACCAGCAGCGTCGCCCTGCGCAGCCTCGCCTCCTCGAAGGCCAGGCCGAGCTCCGCCGACTCCAGGTGCGCGTCCTCCACGGCGATCGCGACGCGGTCGGTGCGGAGGTGGCCCGGCTGCCTGACGACGGCCACCGGGCAGCGGGCGTGCGAGGCGACCTGGACCGTCGTCGAGCCGATCTTCAGCTCGTCGAAACCGCCGGAGCCGCGCGGGCCGATCGCGACCAGCTCGGCCGCACCCGACACGCTCACCAGGGCCGCCCCCGGCGATCCCTCCACCAGCTGGCCGCGCACCTGTGCCCGGGGGGCCAGATCGTGCGCCAGGGCCAGCCCCCTCTCCAGGATGTGCGAGCCCATGCGCCGGATGACCGCGGTGGTCTCGTGGGTGACGGAGAGCATCGGATAGGGCCACTGCCAGGCGTGACAGATCAGCAACGGGAGGAATCTGAGGCGGGCCTCCTCAAGGGCCCAGCGCAGCGCCCGCCGGCTCTCCACGGAGTCGTCGTATCCGACGACCACCGGCCGCTCATCGTCCTGTACCAGCATTGCGGCTCCCCTCCCGCGTCACTCACCTTCCATACTTCACTGATCCTCACGCTCGGTAAGGCGACCATTCACAAGTCTTGCCTCGTTTTCCGGCTCGCACCGGCAAAGGCACCTCCTTGACCATTGTTTCCGAAAATCAGCGGTAAATTCTGACAACCCGTCATGGAAAACTGTTACATGAGGCCGATCCGCGACCCCGCCGCACCAAAGATGTCAAGGTTGAGGACGGCGTCCGCCGAGGAGGACATAATCGGGCTGTGGCGCGCGACACTGTTGAGACCCACTTCACCGAGGCCGTGGCCGCCCTCTCCCCCGGGGCGCCGCGCGATCCCGGCCTTCCCGTACGGGAGGGCACGACCCTGACCGGGGCCCGCTGCCGCGAGCTGTTCGAGTTCCAGCTGGGCAGCAGGCTGCTGGACGTCACCGCCCGCTGGCTTCGTGAGCAGGGGCAGGGCTTCTACACCATCGGCTCGGCCGGGCACGAGGGCAACGCCGCGATCGCCGCCGCGCTGCGCGTCACCGACCCCGTCCTCCCGCACTACCGGTCCGGCGCCTTCTACCTGACCCGGTCGGCGATGGCGGGACGGCTGCCCGAGGAGGGGATGCGCGACGTGCTGCTCGGCCTGACCGCCTCGGCCGAGGAGCCGATGGCCGGCGGGCGGCACAAGGTCTTCGGCCACCCCGACCTGGCGGTGATCCCGCAGACCTCCACGATCGCCAGCCACCTGCCGCGCGCGGTGGGCGTGGCCTTCGCCATCGAGCGCACCCGCCAGCTCGGCCTGCCGGGGCCGTGGCCGGCCGACGCGATCGCGATGTGCAGCTTCGGCGACGCCTCGACGAACCACGCCAGCGCCCTGTCGGGACTCAACACCGCCGCCTACTGCTCCTACCAGAAGCTGGCGCTGCCGATCCTGTTCGTCTGCGAGGACAACGGCCTGGGCATCAGCGTGCGCACCCCCGAGGGCTGGGTCAAGGCCGCCCACCACCCGCTGTTGAGGTACTTCGAGGCCGACGGCTGCGACCTGGCCGACGTCCACGACGTGGCGCTGGCCGCCGCCGACCACGTCCGCTCGAACCGAGCCCCGGCCCTGCTGCGCGTCGGCACCGTCCGGCTGATGGGCCACGCGGGGTCGGACGTGGAGCTTTCCTACCGGACCAAACGGGAGATCGACGCCGACCTCGCGCGCGATCCGCTCGTCGCGACCGCCAGGCTGCTCGTCGAGGCCGGTCTGACCACCCCCGACGAGCTGCTGCTCCGCTATGAGACGACGCGCGAGCACCTGTTCAAGATGGCCATGGAGAGCTCACGGCGGCCCCGGCTGGTCTCCGCCCTCGACATCGTCGAACCGCTGGCCCCGCGCACCCCCGCCGCCGTCGCCGCGGCCGGCAGGAACGTCGCGGCCCCCGAGGCTTCGTGGAGTTCGTCAGGACGGCCAGGGACCGCGGCATGCGGGTGATCGCCGACCTGGTGGTCAACCACACCTCCGACGAGC
>NZ_JBEXUE010000618.1:0-5067 GCF_040614275.1 Streptosporangium sp. NPDC006013 | reverse complement strand
ATCACCGTTTTGTACGCCTCGCTGGCGAGTTTGATAGGAGCGTCACCGCGGTCTTCAACGATGCGATAGGGGGCTACCCCGGAAAGCGAACCCAGCAAGAGAGTATTAAGGCTGTCTCCCTCCGTCCGCTCAGTCGTATCTCTGCCAACGACCGCGAAAGTACGCTTTGCTTTACCTTCACCGCATGGGATATCACGTCCACCGAAATCAGTGATTTGGACATCCAAAACGGAGCGCTGCCTCATCAACTCGATGATGTGCACTTTGAGGGTCACACCCGCCTCCGCCGCCGTAGGACCGCTATCTCCACATCCGGACACCGCCAGCAACCCCACCGCACACACCAGAACGCCACACCGTACAAAACGTGTCATGCATTCCTCCAGCACTGGCCGAGATGCCACAGCTCCAATAATGTCCAATAGTCCGTCCGATGTATCCGCATCCGAAGAGGAATAAATGAATTCTCGCCCGGAGGACCTGGTGCCCAATCCGCGGCGCCAACTGCTGGAACAGACGTTGACGGAGGTCAGGGCACGGGTCGCCATCCTGGAGGCCGCCCTCGATCCGGCCCACGGCCGGCTCACCGGCCAGCCGACCTGGGTGGGGCCGAAGGCCCGGACGTTCACCGAAGACCTCACCGCCCGCCGCGTACGGCTACGCCAGGCGGCCAGGGCGCTCGTCGACGCCCTCGAAGAGGAACTCCGCTCCGCCCCGGCCAAGGTTCCGCCCTCCACCGCGCGGTACTGACCTGCACCGGCGCCGCCCCCGGCGAACCGCGTCTTCGGCACGCCTGTGCTGATCCTGGGCGGTCACCGACCGGCGCGGCGGACCTGAGCTCGGTAGTGGTCGAGGACGTCCTGGCGGAGGAGGTGGCCGAAGCCCGCGGCCTCGATGCGCAGGCCGAGTTGAGGTTCGGTCACGCCGAGCATGACGGCGGTGTCGGCCAGGTTCCAGTCGGCCGCGGCGAGCCGGGTCAGCAGATGACCGCGGCGGATCTGGTTCTCCGACAGACGGAACGTTTTGAGGTACGCGAGCCGGCCGGCGCCGTCGGTGATGAGCTCGCCGATGTGGTTCTCACGCCGACGTTCGAAGGGCGGCAGGAAGCGGGACAGCCGATACCCGCCCATCTCGTAGACGCGCTGGTAGGTGTAGTCCGCGTCCAGCAGCCCGCCCGCCATGACCCGGTCGTGGAAGGCCGCCCACTCGTCCTGCTGCCGACGGGCCCGCACGCGCAGGTCGGCGAGCGAGTGCACCGTCGCGTCCACGATACGGGCCCGGAAATCGGGCACCGGCCCGCTGAGCATCGCGTAGTGGTAGATCAGCTCGCCGTACAGATCGTGCACAAGGGTCGCGTACAGGGCACGGTAGTCATCGGGATGCGGCACCACGAACGCGGCGGCGAGCGCGTCCGCGACGTAGACGAGGACGCCGCACTGGCCGGGGTGGATCTCGAAGACGCGCAGGGCGTCCTGCAGACCGCTGACCTCAGCGCCCGTGTACGCCTCCTCGACGCGAGGCGAAAGCCCGTGGCTGATCGCGCGGTGCGACCATTCCTCCCACACGATCTCCGGACCGCCGAAGTGCAGCGCCAGGTACCCCTCCAGTGCCAGGTGCAGCGGCAGGAAGCGCAGCCGGTTCCGGTCGGCTCGGCGAGCCATCCGGCGGTGGAACCGCAGCGACATCCGGCTGGGCGTGCGGTCACGCTCTTTCGGCCCCCGGAGCTGGGTTCCGTACGCCGCGGCGGGAGTGCCGTCGCGCGTCCAGCTCGCCACGAACCCGTGCGGAATGTAGGAGAAGTACTCGGTCCGCGAGTCCACCTCGACGATGCCGAACTCCGCGTCGTAGAGGCGGGCGTCGAGCCGCAGGTCCTCGATCGGCTCCTCGCGGACCAGCGGGACGAGCCGTACACCACCCCAGGCCTGCGCGGGGCGGGTGGTGAGCCCGGTGAGGGCGAGATCTGTCATGCGTCCTCCCGCAGGAACCCCTCGACGCGGCGCGCCAGATGGGCACGGAGTTCGAAGATCCCGGTGCGCCCCTCCGCGAACCGGGCCAGTTCCACCAGGGCGACCAGGTTCTCGGCGTCACGAATCCCGGCGGTCGGGACGGTGGGTGCCAGCCGCCGTACGTCGAAGTCGGCGGCGTCGTACACCGGGTTGAGGTGCACGACGGCGCAGCTGTGGTCCAGGTCGAGCCGGGTGCGCCAGATCCGCAGCACCTCTCCCGCGAGCCCCGGCGGTGAGTTGTCCCATCCGTCGGAGACGATGACGAGACGCCCGGGCCCGTGTTCGAAGCCGCGTTCGAGGCCGTCCAGAATGCGCTCACCGAGCGGTGTCGCCCCGTACGGATGGACGAGCAGCGCGTCCGTACGGCCCGACAGCCACAGCGGCGTGTACTCGGCGGCCAGCGCCTCCAGCAGGAAATGGCAGGCGAGCGCGACAGCGAGCGGCCGGCGGCGCTTGTGCCCCGAACCGTACGCGGAGAAGCTGTCGTCGAGGACGGCGACTACCGCGCCCCAGCGCCCGGCCTGGTCGCCCGCGGTCCGGCGGGCGGCCGCGCGCAGCGCCGTCGTCAGCTCGGCGCGGCGGCGCACGCGATCGTCCAGTGAGAGGGCGAGCACGTACGACGCCAGCCGGGTCAGCGGCATCGTGGTGAGGTCGGCCCGCACCGCGTCGACCTTCAGACCGCGCGCCGACTCCTGCAGGCGCAACCGCTCCAGCCGGGTGAGCCGGGGCGCGATGCGCTCCAGGAAGGTGGCGCGGGCGATGCGGTGCTTCGCCGCGAACCCCTCCGCCACCGTGTAGGGCAGCTTGTACAGCGCGGCCTGTTCGTAGTGGGCCCGCCGCCAGGTCTCCAGGATCGGTGTGGTGTAGGCGACCGGCCGGTGCGGGGTGAACAGGAACGGCCCCAGCTCCCCGCCCAGGTTCAGGTGGGCATGGCGGACGGCGCCTTTGACGGCGCTTCGGTACTTCACCGCGTCGAACGCGAGGTCGGGACGGGCGACCAGCCAGTCCCGCATGATCGCCCTGGTACGCCGGTTGTTGACCTTGGCGCGGCGCAGCTCGCGGAAGAGCCGGTACACCCGGGGCGGTGGCAGCAGGGCCAGCCGCCGGGCGATCAGGCGTCCCTCGGCCTGACGCTGCTCCAGGTCCGCCTCCCCCGCCGTGACCAGCAGGTTTCTGGCGATCAGTACGGCATTGTGGTCGTTGACGTCCAGGGCGAGGGTGGCCGCGTACAGGTCGCGGTAGTTGCCCATCAGGTAGTCGTGCAGGAAGTCCAGCGAGAGGCTCTGCGCCTCCGCGCCGGAGTGGAACTCACGCTGGCCGGTGGCGGTGATCGCCGCGTTCACGAACAGCAGGACGTCCTCGGCGGCGATCAGATCCGCACTGGTCTCGATGCGAGTCTCGATCGCCGCCTCCGGGGGTCACGTACGGAGTCGGCCGGGGAATGGGGGCACGAGCTGCGAATCATCGCTTCAAAGGCGGGTCCCGGAAGTCGCACCGAAGTCCCGCGGCCGACCCCGGAAGGCTAGCACCGATATATCGCCTTCTTCTTCCTTATTTCCCATGCTGCGGGGGTTGAGGAACACCTGGCTCGCCATCGGTCATCGATCGTCGAGACCTTCGAGGATCGCGCGGACCTTACCGGCCTCGGCGTGCTGCGGGCCGTATCTCCGCTCCAGGTCACCCAGCAGGTCACCCAGCATGCGTCTGGCCTGGGCCCGGTTACCCGAGCCGAGTTCCACCAGCCCGATCTGACGCCGGAGTTCGAAAATCCGCTCCTCGTCGGCGCCGAATCGCCTCTCGTCGGCCAGGAGCTCACGGAGCTGCGCCAGGGCGAGGCTCATCTCCCCGACCGCCGCGTGGCAGTTCGCCTCCATCAACCGGCATCGCAGTGCGAGGTTGTTGCCCGGCCCCTCCACCTTGGCGACATCGGCCGCCAGCCGATGGAACTCGGGCGCCGCCCGGCGGTAGTCCCCGCCGAGGAAGAGCGCCTCGGCGAGCTCGATCCGCAGGTCCACCACCTCGGAGCTGGCCGAGCCGAACGAGCCCTCGGCGGGACGCATCACCTCCGCCAGCACATCCGCCGCCTGGGTGAAACGGGATTCCACTTTGAGCATCTTGGCATCCCTACGGGCGCGCTCAAGGTCGTCACGCCCGATCTGCGCCGACTCTCCGGCGAGCCTGATCCGCGGCGGCCGTACCGGATCGGCGGGCCGACGGTTCCGGTTCGCCCCCATGGGAGCGACGCGTCCGACGACTGCGGCGTACATACGCACCGGGTGCGGCGCGTCCAGGTTCACATAACCGGGAAAAGGCGGCAGCTCGCGGCAGAAGTCCAGCAGCCGCTCGTAGACCACCTCCGCGGTGGCCGGCCGTTCCTCGGGGGACTTGGCGAGCAGCCACAGGACGAGCCGCTCCAGACCTTCGGGGATGCCCTGCCTTCTGGCGCGTAGCGGCCGGGGCTGGACGTCCGTGTGGTTGCGCATCGAGGCCAGCGCGGTGGGGGCGGCGAACTGGTTCTCGCCGGCGAGCATCTCGTCCAGGATCACGCCAAGGGAGTAGAGGTCGCTCTGCGGGCCGGCGACTCCGGTCGTGGCCTGCTCCGGTGCCATGTACGCCGGTGTGCCGAGCACCTCGCCCGTTCTGGTGAGCCGGGTCGTCTCCGCGCCGGCCAGGACGGCGGCGATCCCGAAGTCGAGCACCTTCACCGTGCCGTCGGAACAGAGCATCAGGTTGGCGGGCTTGAGGTCGCGGTGCACCAGCGAGTTGGTGTGGGCCACGGCCAGCACCGAGCAGACCTGGGCGGCGATCGCCACCGCCCAGCCGACGGGCACCTCCGTCTCATCGAGAAGCGCGGAGACGGAGGCGCCGTTGACGAGCTGCATGACGAGGTAGAGGTCATCGCCGTGCGATCCGCAGTCGTAGACCGTGGGAACCCCCGGGTGCTCAAGCCGGGCGGTGATCCGTGACTCGCGCACGAAGCGTCTGGTCAGTTCCTCGTCGCTCCGGCCGTCGGGCAGCTTGTCGACCCTGATGAACTTGATGGCGATCGGCCGGTCGAGGC